>JBPCTU010000452.1:0-3064 GCA_051011515.1 Acidimicrobiales bacterium | reverse complement strand
GGTCTGGTTGACCGATGACCAGATCTCCAGCGCGTCGTGCTCGACCCAGCCCGGCTCGGGAAAGTACTGGGTGAACTCTCGGTAGGCGGAGGCCCTCTGCCTCCCGGATTCATCCACAGCGACGGTTCTGACACCGGTGGTACCGGCATCGATCGAGAGGACAACGCTCATGGGAGCATCGTAGTTGTGGCTGACGATACGTCCCGATGCAGGTGCGGTTTCTACAATGAGCGCGAACCATCTGGGACGCTCCCTTGGTTTGGAGGATCATGAAGGTCGGAGTTCTAACCGGCGGGGGCGATTGCCCAGGTCTCAATGCCGTCCTGCGGGCGATTGTGCGGAAGGCTGAACGTCACTACGGCGATGTCGTCCTGGGGTTTCACGATGGCTGGCACGGAGTCATGGAGCAGCAGTACGACGTGTTGGATGTCGACCTACTCCGAGGCACGTTGCCGCGTGGTGGAACGATCCTGGGAACGTCCAGGATCACTCCGTACATGGTCGACGGTGGCATGGACAAGGTCCGAGAGACGCGCGAAGAGCTTGGGCTCGACGCCCTGATCGTCATTGGGGGCGAAGGCACACTCTCCTGTGGGCTCGAGGTTTGGCGCGATGGCGCGATGCCCATCGTCGGCGTGCCAAAGACCATTGATAACGACATTGGAGCCACCGAACTGACATTCGGGTTCGATACGGCGGTTGGGATAGCGACTGAGGCAATCGACAGGCTGCACACCACCGCCGAGTCGCACGACCGGGTGATCGTGGTCGAGGTCATGGGTCGTCATGTTGGCCACATAGCCCTTTGGGCCGGTATCGCTGGCGGCGCAACGCTCACCCTTATCCCCGAGGAACCCTTCGACATCCAGCAGGTCGCCGAAGCGCTCCAGCGTAGGCACTCTCGCGGAAGGTACGCCTCGATCGTGGTGGTGGCCGAAGGCGCGACACCTATTCCTGGGACGCTCGACATCCCCGAACCGGAGGTCGACGATTACGGCCACAAACGTCTAGGCGGAATTGCCAGCATCGTGGCCTCGGAAATCGAAGCACGCACAGGGTTCGAGACACGAGTCACAGTCCTGGGATACGTGCAACGTGGCGGAACCCCATCAGCCTTCGATCGAGTGCTGTGCACGTGGTACGGGGTGGCGGCAATCGACGCTGTGCATGATGGCGCATTCGGGTCGATGGTGGCGTTGCAGAACGCCGAGGTTGTGAGGGTGCCGCTCGAAACCGCTGTGGCCGAACTCAAAACTGTCAACCCGCGACTTTACGACGCGGCCAAACAGTTCTTCGCATAGTTCTCGCGCGCCGGCCGGTTGAGCTCAGCCAGTCAGGAGCCGCCGTCGGCGTCTTCTTCCACTGGAGGGTCCTCGGGGGACGGGGTCGGCTCGACGAAGTCAGGGTGGAACGAGGCGTAGTCTTCGCGGGTGAGTACCAGTTTGTCCTCGGAGTCGGTTGGCCACTGCTCCTGGACCCCGTCGATCGAGATGATCACTTGGGTGATTGGTTGAGGCGGCTCGGTGAGCGTCCACACCAACTGAGCCAGCGCGAGGGTGAGGTCTTCGCCCTCGAGCGTGTCGATTCCGCCCGGTAGGAAATCCACCAGGGCGGTCAGGCTCCCGTCCAGGTTCTCGTCGACCTGCGGATCCGACGCGAGCATCGTCTCTGGGGGGATTCGAGAGACCAACCCCAGCTCGGTTTCCTCCTCGGTCGGCACCTCCAGGAGTTCCAACACGAGAGCCCGAGTAGTCACCGGCTGGGCCATGTCGCGGACAGCTTCGCGGACCTGGCTGTCCTCGTCGGTGAGGTAGATCGTTGTCGGCACGCTCTGAGAAGGCGTAGCAGTGGCTGGGGTTTCCGGAGTGGGAGTTGGGAGCTCGATGGCTTGAGGCTCTCCATCGGTCGGTATACCGCAAGCGGCCCCAACCACAATCAAGGCCATCAGCATCGCAACCATCGCGACGAACCTGAGTGACGACCTCATTCGACAACCACCGGCAGTTCGACGACAAATCGGGCGCCGTGTTCCCCGTCAGGTCGATCGTCGACCCTCACCTTTCCGCCATGTAGCCGAACGTGCTCGACCACCAGAGCGAGACCAAGCCCGGTTCCGGTCCCGGCGCCTCGCCTCCCGCCTTCCGAGCCGCGTGCGAAGCGACCGAAGATCTGTTGACGCTCGTCGAGGGGCACACCGGGGCCTGAATCTTCCACGGCAATCTCCACCACATCGTCATACCGTCTGAGATCGACCAGTGTGGGGCCGCCGCCGTAGTTCTCGGCGTTGTCGAGAAGGTTGGCCACAACGCGTGCGAGACGGCGCTTGTCGGCGGTGACCACGGTGTCCTCGACGCCCGGCGCTGCCTCCACTATCGCGGGGTCGTAACCGGCGCCGGCTGTCGCCTGTCGGACGAACTCGGCCACGGCGAAGTAGTCCTTCTCGAAGCGGCCACCACTGGTGTCGTATCGCGAGATCTCCAGGAGGTCTTCCACGAGCTGTCGGAACCTTTCGAGATCCAATGACAGAAGGTCGAGGGCTGTTTGGCCCCGTTCGCTCAGATCATCGCGCCGAGACTCGAGAACAGCCACCGACGCCATGATTGTGGTGAGCGGTGATCTCAGTTCGTGGCTCACATCACTTGCGAACTGCGCATCCCGCTCGATGCGTTCCTCGAGGTTGGATGCCATGTCGTTGAACGACGTCGCCAGGGCAGTCAGGTCCCGGTCGCCCCGGACGTCGAGGCGGGCACCCAGGTCGCCGCCCGCCAAGGCTTCCGCCGTAATGCTGACTTCGCCCAGAGGTGAGAGCACTCGGCGGGACGCATATATGCCGAACGCGAAGCCGGCGATCGTGGTCAAAAGGCTGGCGCCCAGAAGTACGAACGAAAGTGATCGAAGTGTGTCATCTATGTCTCCGAGAGGTACCGCTTCGAGGTAGATGCCGTTCCGGGGCAGTCCCGGTATGCCAATCACCAAGAAGGGCTGACCCTGAACTGTGTAACGCATCTGCGCGGGAGATGGTGAGGCCTCGTTTTCCAGGCGGCGCAGGAGCGCGGAGTTGATC
>JBPCTU010000451.1:0-3162 GCA_051011515.1 Acidimicrobiales bacterium | reverse complement strand
GAACTCGCCCGCGATGCGGTCGGTGGGGTAGTGGTCGCCCGGGTCGACGGCGTGTCCCGAGACGACCTCAAGGAGCTCGCTCAGGCAGTAAAACATCACGCCGAGATCGATGCCGTGGTACTCGGTTCTGCGTTGTCGGGTGGCGGTGCGGCGCTGGTGGCTGCGGTCGAGCCAGCCAGTGGTTACGTCGCTTCCGATCTCATTGCCGATGCCGCCAAGGCGATAAGCGGTGGTGGCGGCAAGGGAGCGGAATTCGCCATGGCCGGCGGTCGAGACGCCGATGCGATCGACGATGCTTTGGGCCTCGTGCGCGCCGCGGCGTCCAAGTCCTAGTTCAAGGCTGAGCGGCGACGATGAGAGTCATGGGCATCGACTTGGGTTCGGCAAGGGTGGGCGTGGCGCTCAGCGACGGGTCAGGAACCATCGCCTCCCCTCACAGCGTCTTGAAGCGCAAGGGCAAGAGTGACGAGTATCTCCACGAACTGAAGTCGATCGTCAAGGAATGGGAGGTGGAGCTGATCGTGGTCGGGCTCCCGCTGTCTTTGGATGGATCCATGGGACCGGCTGCGAAGTCGGCACTACACGAATCAAAACGCATGGGTGTCGTTACAGGAGTACCAATCGAGACCTACGATGAACGGTTGACAACAGTCAGCGCCCACCACGTTTTGCGAGAGCAGGGTGTGGCGGGCCCCGATCGCAAGGCAGTAGTCGACAAGATCGCCGCATCAATACTGCTCCAGTCCTGGCTCGACGGCAGAAACAGCACGTCTGATGCCTACGACAAGGGCTGAGGCTCCCCTTCACATATCGCAGTGACCCCCAACGACCCAACCTCCGATGCCACCGAGCCAGTAGAACGGCTTCGCCCCGACGCCGTCGCGCCCTTGGACGAACCCGAGCAGCTCCTGGTGGAAGATCCCGGCGATGGTGACCCCAGCGCTGCGAAAGCGCCGGGTCCGGGCGAGCCTTCGTCGCCCGATGGAACCGGCGAGGACGCGAGCACCAACTATTCGGATGGATCACCCGAGACCCCCTACACCGGTGCCGGTGGGGGGTCCCCGTATCCCGACGGGAACACAGCGCCCGGTTATACCGAGGGGGCTGCTACAGGCTCTTACCCTGAGGGCTGGGGGCCGGGTGCAACGCCCAATGTGCAGTACCAGTCAGGAACCGGCGCCGCGGTACCGCAGTACTACGACCCGTATCCCCAAGGCGTCGTTCAGTACGACCCTTCCGGCGCTTATGAGGCGCCCGATGACCTGCCGCCCTGGTACGAGGACGAGTACTACGACGACCGGGAGTGGGAACACCTGCCCCGCCGGACCAGCACCCTGTTCCGGGTGTTGCTCTTCGCCGCATGCCTGGCGGCTGTCATCGGAGTAACCGCCTTCTACATGAAGAACTGGGTCGATGATCAACTCGATCCCCCCGGTGAGCCGGGCGGGGTAGTGGTCGTGGCTGTTCCGGTCGGAGCCTCAACCAACGACATAGTCCGGATTCTCGATGAAGAGGGTGTAGTCGCCAACGGCACCGTCTTCAGGTACTACCTGCAATACAAAGATGCCGGCGAGTTCCAGGCGGGCGAATACACCTTCCAGCAAAACATGGCGGTCTGGGACGTGAAGAACATTCTTGAAGGTGGTGCTCGAATCCTCGACACGTTCAGCGTCACCGTTCCCGAGGGTTTACGTCTGACCGAGATAGAGAACACTCTTTTGGCCCAGCTTCCCCAGTTCGACCCGCAGGAGCTGAGCGACGCGTTCACCACGGTCCGCAAACCCAACGTCTTCGCCGACGAAGTGCTGTTCAGCGCCGAGGGGTATCTGTTCCCCGACACCTACGAGCTGGACGAGAACGGCATCACCGACGAGGCGGCGCTCCTCGATCGCATGGTCACACGATTCGACGACGTGGCGGAAGAGGTGGGCCTCGAGGAGGGTGCGGCGGCGTTGGGTCTTACGCCGTACCAGGTGCTGATCGTTGCTTCGCTGATCGAAGAAGAGGCGCGCGCCGACATCGACCGTCCGCTCATTGCAAGAGTCATCTACAACCGACTCGAAGCCGGTGAGCCTTTGGGCATCGACGCGACGGTCGTTTACGCCCTCGGTGGCGACAGGGAGTTGTCGGCGAGCGACCTACAGGTGGACTCGCCGTACAACACACGTTTATACGCCGGGCTACCACCCACACCCATTGCGGCGCCCGGTCGGGCATCACTGGAAGCGGCACTCAATCCGGCCGACGGTGCCTGGTTCTTCTACGTATTGACCGAAGAGAACGGTCCGGGCACCCATACCTTCGCCAGGACGGCCGCAGAGTTCGCAGCCGCTGTCCGAATCTGTATCGAGCGCGACCTCGGTTGCGGATGACCCCAGCGGCGACAACACGTACTGCTGCGGTTATCGGCAACCCAGTCCGCCACTCGCTATCGCCCATCATTCACAACGCCGCGTTCCAGGTCCTGGATCTCGACTGGACCTACGTTGCTTTCGACATCGCTCCGGGCTGTGCCGCCGATGCGCTGGAAGCAATGAAGACGTTGCGTCTGGGCGGGCTGTCGGTGACGATGCCGCACAAGGCAGATGTCGCAAACGCGCTCGATCAGCTCACGCCCCAGGCGGCCCTCCTTGGGGCGGTCAACTGCGTCGCCTGGGACCAGGGGGAGCTGGTCGGTCACAACACTGACGGTGCCGGCTTTGTCGACAATCTGGTCACCGAAACCGGAATCACGCTGGGTGGCAAGACCTGCGCGGTTGTTGGCGCTGGCGGCGCGGCCCGGGCGATCGTGTTGGCCCTCGCTGAAGCCGGCGCGGCCAAGGTGGTCGTGATCAACCGTACGAAGTCCAAAGCCGTAGCTGCGGCCGAACTGGCCCGGGACGCGGGTTACGCAGGATCGCCAGAGGACGCAGCCTCGGCCGACATCATCGTCAACGCCACGCCGATCGGCATGGCCGGAACCGCGAGCGCCGGGTCGGTGCCCATTCCGGTCGAACTGCTACACGACGATCAGATCGTCGCGGAGCTCGTTTATCACCCCGCGCAAACACCACTGCTCGTAGCCGCTGCCGAGGCCGGGGCAACGCCTGTCGGTGGCATCGGCATGTTGGTCCATCAAGCTGCGCACCAGTTCTCGTTGTGGACGGGTGTACCCGCCCCGGT
>JBPCTU010000450.1:0-12420 GCA_051011515.1 Acidimicrobiales bacterium | reverse complement strand
TAGTCGGGCACGAACCCGAAGTAGCTCTCGAAGTAGTCGAGGGCTGCCTGGCGGTCGAGCTCGAACTCGGGCGATTCGTCGGTGGGCTCGCCGATCTTCTCGCCGAAGGTCGCATCGACGGCCGCCGTGAACCGGGCATAGATCTCTTCGCCGCGACTGATCATGACGGCGAGCGCGGCACCGCGGGCATCGGACAGGGTGAGCCCCAGATCGTGTGACCGTTGCATCTCGTGATGCCGGATGCCGTCGCAGCCGCGCACGGCTGCGGCGCACGCCATGTACAGGGCCTTGGCCCATGCCGGACACGCGCCGTCGTTGTCGGTGACGTCGCGGACTCTGGCGTACCCCTCGGCGAACTTGTGCGACATCGCCGCGATCTCCGATGAATGAAGCACTGCGCTTCCGAGTTGCTGGTGGTTGGCATTTGGCATTGAAGCGACCTCCTCGAGGTTGCGGGTTCACAGTTTTGCGATCTCTCCGCCATCGATGACGAAACACGACCCGGTCACGAACGATGACAACGGGCTGACGAGGTAACACACCAGCGGCCCGATCTCGTCAGGCCTCCCCATACGCCTCACCGGGATCTTGCGCAAGCGGGCGTCCAGCATCGCCGGGTCCTCGGTGACAGCGGACTGGGCGTCGGTCTCGAAGGCGCCGGGAGCGATGGTGTTGACCGTGATCCGGTGACGAGCCCATTCGGCAGACAGCGCTTCGGTGAGGCGCATCATCGCGCCCTTCGAGGCCGAGTAACCCGACAAGAGCGGCTTGCCCTTCAGGCCCGAAGTCGACGCGACGTTGACGACCGCGCCTGGTTTTGTTTGTTCGATCCAATGTCTGGCCGCCGCCTGCGCCAATGCGGCCGGTGCGAGCACATTGACCGCCACGGTGTCCTCCATGACGGCTAAGTCGGTTTCGACCAGCTTTCCCGCCGGTGCGATTCCGGCGTTGTTCACAACCGCGTCAAGACGCCCGAAGCGGTCGACGCACGCTGCCACCAGGCCGGCAACCGCTTCGCGATCGCGCATGTCACAGGTCACCGGGTGCACCTGGTCGGGAGCCACCGACGCAACCTGTTCCAACGCCTCGGTGCTGCGGGCCGCCGCCAACACGTTGGCGCCCTCAGCACACAATGCATGGGTTGCTGCTTCACCAAGCCCCCGCGATGCACCGGTCACGACCACTGCGTGGCCCTGCAACCCGAGGTCCACTACTCGACCTCCCGCACGAGCCGGGCGGCGATACCCAGCCTGAGCACCTCGGAAGCGCCCTCGTAGATCCGCATGGGGCGAGCTTGGCGGTAGTACTTCTCGATCTTCGAACCTCTTATGAGGCCCCAGCGACCCATGGCCTGAACACAACGGTCGACGACTCGGCTCGCCGCCTCGGTGGCATAGAGCTTGGCGAGAGAGGAGCGATCGAGGGTCTCGGCGGGATCGTCGGCTGCCATCGCCGCGGTCTGGTAGGTGAGCAACCGGGCCGACTCCAGCTCGGCCCACGAATCAGCCAGAAGAGTTGCAACGGGACCATGCCGCGCCAGAGGTCGCCCGAACTGTTCGCGATCGCGGGTGTGACGGACTGCCTCCTCGAGCGCACCCTCCATGAGCCCGACGGCCGCGCCGGCCACCGAAATGCGGAAGACGCCGAGGGTCGCGAGCACATGGCGGAAAGCCGCGCCTGGTTCACCCAGGCGCGCGCTCGCGGGCAGCGCAACGTCTTCGAACAAGACATCGCCGAGAATGTGGGGCGCGATTATCTCGGGGGCCGGAGCGGTGCTGAGCCCGTCGACGTCACTTGGAACGAGGAGCAATGAGTAACCGTCACCCTCTTTGGCCAACGTGGTGTAGAAGCCGGCGACCCCGGCGTTGGAGATGAAGGACTTGGCGCCGTTCAACACGAGGTCGGACCCGCGCTCCTCGACGGTTGTCGTGATCCCCTTCAGGTCGGAGCCGGCCACCGGTTCGGTAAGGGCCAGCGCGGCGAACACGTCGCAGTTCGCCACTGCCGGGAGCCACTGCCGGCGTTGCTCCTCGGTACCCGCTCGAGAAATCGCGTAGCTCCCGATGCCTTGAAGCGCGAAAAGCGAGTCGAGATGCGACGACACCTTCATGAACGCTTCGCGAGCAAGACATACCGCAAGCGGGTCGACCGTCTCGAAACGCCCGCCGTGAGCCGCGGGGACCATGAGCCCCGACAGGTTCGACGTGCGCAGGGCGTCGGCGATGCCGGCGTGGAGGGTGCTCGACTCGTCGGCCTCCATGGCGATCGGCTCGACGGACTCTGCAAGCGCTTGGGCCTCATCGACGATCGCCGTGTACTGGTCCCCGAGGTCCATTGATCCGCTGAGCGTTGAAGACACTGCTGGTCCCCACCCCTTCTGTTCCCGCTATTCCTGCATACTATGCCCATACTGACTGTGCCCTATCGAGCCGCCCATGTTGAGCCGTTCATGCCGGGGCACGAGATCCACGTCCGTCGGCTCGGCGGGTGGGCGGCCGTTTACCGGTCCCGCAATTTATGCATATAATTCGAGACGTAGGCCAGTACAAGAGGTAACAGCCATGACGATTCTCGAAGCCGCACCTGCCAAGGCCGAGTTGGCCGAGATGTCACCGGCCGAGTTCGTCGAACTGATCCGGACCGAATGTGTCCGCCCCGGACACGGCATGCAAGACCACCCCATCGTCTTGGCGATGGAGGACGGCTCGGCGACGATCCCCCAGCTACAGCTGTTCACCGAGCAGTTCTATTTGCACATCTCCAGGATGTTGCCCTGGATCGGCGCCATCTACGTCCGCTGCCCTCACGAAGAGGTGCGCACGGCGCTGGTCAAGAACCTGGCCGAGGAGTGCACCGGCTACCAGACCCAGACCGACGCCCATCCCGAGCTTCTCCTCCAGTTTGGCGAAGCGCTCGGCTCGGACATCGATGAAATCAAGAACGCCGAGCAAATGACCGAAGGCCGAAGGCTCACGGACTACTTCGAGTTCATGGGCCTCTGCCGCGAGTGGTACGTACCCCTGTCGGCTATTGGAATCGGCCTCGAATCGTTCGTCCCCGACACATTCACCCGGATCGTCGCAGCGATGAAGACCAACTACGACATGACCGACGAGCAGCTCATCTTCTGGACCATGCACATCATCGCGGATGAAGAACATGGCGACGAAGGAATCGAGATGGTCTCCAACTACGCGCTCACCGCCGAAGCGCGCAAGGACGTTTTCGACTGCACCGTCGAAACCAGCCGGCTCTTCCACGACATGTGGAACCTCTACGCCAAGGCCTGAGGAGCGCGCCATGACCGCCACCGACGAGGAAACCTCGGCTCCGATCACGACCGACGAGATCACCGACGAACTGAACCGTCGGGGTCACATAGTGACGTCGTGGGATGAGCTGGGTTCTGTCACGATCGAACAAACGGGAGCGGTTGCGAGCCAATACCGCATCGGACTGCCTACCGAGGGTGCCTCGCCGACGGTATTCAAGACGTACTTCCCGCCTGACTGCCGGATCGAAGCCCACACCCACGCCTGCGACTACTCGGAGATCATCCTGCAGGGTTCGCAGAAGGTCAGCGGCAAATGGCTCCAGGAAGGGGACGTGCGTATTGGCCTGGCGAACAAAGCTTACGGCCCGCTGATCGCGGGGCCCGAGGGTGTGACCGTTCTGGTGATCTTCGCTGACGGCAACTGGCTTCCAATCGAAGTCGGAGCCGGTGACGGCAGCACACTCTCCTCTGCGGAGATCCTCGAGCGATTCACCGCGGCGGGCGACTGACAACTCAGTAAGAGATCGCGCGAGTCGGACAGAGCGTCGCGGCTTCCTCCATCACCGCTTCGTGTTCGGGATCGGGATGCGGTTCCAGTACCACCCCGACTCGCCCTTGGACTTCGAACACGTCAGGGGCAATCCGCGCGCAGTAGCCGGTCCCCTGACAAATGCGAGCATCAATCTGTACGTGCAGCATGGGCCCGCTCACAGATTCGTCAACAGGATCGGGAACCGTCCATAGGCGTCGTGGTGGCTCATGGCGGTGTATTCGGGCGGATCGGATCGGTCGATGACCGCGCCGGCGTCGAACAGCGCCGACATGATGTTCACCAGCGTGCCGTCGGTTCCCTCGTCGTTGTCGGTGCGAGCCGAAAGCCCGGTCACCAGCGTGCGCCCGATGCAGGTGTGTTCCCCGCCGCCGAAAGCGAAACCCCAGGGCTTGATGTCGCCGGTGTCGCGGTAGGGGTTGTAGGAACGGGCGTCCGACCCGAAGACCGACTCGTCGCGATTCGCCGGCGTGAACAAACACGCCACACGCTCCCCCGCTTCGATCTGCAGTCCGTTGCTCAGCTCGACATCGTTCACCGCGATGCGCAACAACGCCGGCGAAGGTAGGTGCAGGCGGAGGGTCTCGTGCGCTGCGATCTTGAGGAACTCCTTGTCCTGGACCTTCGCCCGGTCCTCCGGGTGTTCGTCGAACCACTCGGTCAGGTGCATCATCATGTGCGGCACTGCGTGGGTCGTGGTCTGAGACGAAGCCACGAGATACAAAGCGGCCTCACGAAGCGGCAACTCGTCGTCCCAGTCCTCGTTCCAGTGCAGGTACAGGAGCGTGAGAAGGTCGTTCGGTAACGCGTCGCGGTCGATCTCTCCCGCCTCGTATCGAGCAATGAGTCCTCGGCGCCGTTCGACCGAGGCGTCGTAGAAGTCCCGCTGGAAGTCATCACGAATCGCCAGGATGCGAGCAATCACTTCGTCGTGATCCTCGGTGGACCACTCAACAGTCGCCCCAACTCCGAGCTGTTCTACGTAGGTGCGGAATGCGTCGGTGCGTTCAGGAGTGTCGACCCCGTCGATGCCCGTGGTGACTGCTGAGATTCGGGCGAGCATCGTCCGGAGCAGGCTGCACAGGTCGGCACGCACCACTCCGTCGCCGGCGCGGTTGTCCGCCGCCTCTTCCAGCGCCTTGTCGATGAGCGGCAACAGTTCGTCTCGTTCGTAGAACTCGAGGGCCGCCTTGCGAAAGAGCGGCGCCTCGAGGCGGCGCCGTTCGAAGTGTCGGTCGTGATCGATGGTCAGAAGTGAGTCACCGAAGAAGGGTTGGCTTTCCTGGTGTGAACCTTGCCTGAAGTCCTTCGAGCGCAGGATCTCGTCGACCTCGGCGAAGGTGGTGAAGTGTTTGATCCCGGCGATGTGTGGCGCCGGCTCGAGGTCTCGAATGCTGCTCACTTGTCGACGTCTCCTTCTCGACCGGACCTGACCGCCTGACTCGAATTCGCGACTCGTCGGGCTGGCCGGTGAGCCTATTCGGGTGGGGCGACCTCGTCGACCGCTGGTGCGGGTTCGGGCCGGGTGAGCGTTTGCACCGCCAGCGCCGAGATGACAACCACCATGCCCACGACCTGAAAGGTGGTGACGCTTTGATCCAGGAACCAGTACGCCAGCAATGTTGCGCTGACCGGAACAAAGAGCTGCATCAGACCCATGAGGTTCAGAGGTGCCTTGCCGTGCGCGTAGTTGATGAGAACATGGCCAAATCCGGGGGCCAGTCCGACGGCCACGATCCGGATCCAGTCCGCGTTGTTGTCGGCAAGGATCGGTTCGCCTGAGGCGACTACGACGACGATGAGAACCAACGTCGCCCAAGCGAACATGCCGGTCATGAAATCGGTAAGCGCCATCACCGCCATCCGCTGCTTTCCGAAAACGAAGTAGGCGGCGCCGATCATGATCGACACGAACGCCAACAAGTCGCCACGGATGTCTCCGGTGCCTTCGGAGTCGCCGGCCAGAATCAGGACGGCTGCACCAGAGATCGCAGCTCCTGCCCAGAATATGTCGCGCCTGGTCATGTGTTCGTCGAACATCAGCGACGCTGCCACCATCAGGACAATCGGTTGAAACACTGTGATGAGGCTGGCGTTGACAACGCTGGTGATCTGTGATGCCCAGAAGAAGAGCCCGATCGCGCCTCCGAATGCGAGACCTGCCGGTGCTGTGCTGACGAAGGCCCTCCAGCTCAGCCGGCGCCGAGGGATCACGAACATCCCCAGCAGGACGAATCCGATCAGGGAGCGCCAGAACGCCATGACCATCCCGTGTACGCCACTCGCGGCCACGATCACCGGCGACAGTGAGATGAGCGCGAAAGCGATGAAGCTCGACAAGAGCCCTATCTGAAGCAACCGCGCTCGTTCGGCTTGCTCGGCGTCGAGCTCAGCCTCAGTCATCGCTTGCTGAGCCCATCGTGTGCACTTGGCCCCCTGGCCCCGGTCCAGCGTTACCCTAATTCCTGCGCAGGGATTCTGCCGCAGTGTCGGCGGCGGGGCTTCAGCGTGGGCGACCGAGCACCATCGCGTTGTGGTACTGCGCGCCCGAGCCGGCACCGGTCAAGAAAGCGATCTCGGCTCCCTTGACCTGCCCGACGCCGGCATCACCCCGCAGCTGCCGAACCGCCTCGACAACCTTGAGGTTCGGGCCACCGAAGCCGGTATGGCTGAACGACATCAGCCCGCCATCGGTATTGATCGGGATGCCGCCTTCGACTCCGATTCCCTGCTCATGCAGAAAATCGACACCCTCACCCTCGGCGCACAACCCCAACGTCTCGACCTGTCGCACGACCTCCCACGTATTGATGTCGTAGAGCTCGAACACGTCGATGTCGGACGTCGTTATGCCCGCCTGGGCCAGTGCCCGCTCGTAGGCATCAGCGCCCACTCTGCCGACCTCGTCGTAACGAGCCGGGTCGACGTACTGCTGGCGGTACCACTCGCTGGCTCCCCCGAGAATCTCGACGGGTCCTCCCGCAGAATCGGCGGCCCGCTCCGGCGACGTGACGATCACCGCCGACGCACCCTCGGTTGCCAGACACAGGTCGAGTAGGTGAAAGGGCTCGGTGATCATCGGCGAATCGGTGATGTCCTCTGCGTGATAGGGGCCTCGGCCGACCATCACCGCTGCGGGGTTGTTGGATCCCGCGTTTCGTATCGCCGCGGCGATCTCGGACAACCGATCTCGGTCTGGATGGAACCGGTCGAAGTAGACCTGGGCAACCAGCGCAAAATGCGCGGCAGTCAGCATTCCCCACACCGAGACGAACTCGTTGTCAGGCCGGGTGTAGGACGCGACGGCCGGCCCACCAAGGACCCCGGCTTGGCCTCCGACGACGAGTACAACGTCACACAATCCGGCCGACACGGCTGCGGCGGCGTCCATGACTCCGGGGACTCCCTGGGGGTAGGTGTCACAGATCCATCGGAACGGCTTGCCGTAGATCCCGGTCCAGTCCCACGCGCCTGGTTCGAACACCGTGCCGCCGGGCCCTGGCCAGCGGGCCGCTATACCGTCGACTTCGCTGATCGTGAACCCGGCGTCGTCGAGAGCCAACTGTGAGGCTTCGAGACAGATCTCTATGGTCGTGCTGTCGATGGAACGGGCTTGATGGGTCAGCCCCACCCCGGCGATCGCGGCTCGGGGTCCAGGAACACCGGTCAAACCTTTCTGCCTTCACCCCAGAACTGATCGCGCAGCTCGTTCTTGGCGATCTTGCCCACAGCGTTCTTCGGCAACGACTCCATCAGCTCGACCCGCTCCGGAATCTTGATCGACGTGAGCTCCGACGTCCGACAATGTGTTCGAAGCTCTTCAGGCTCGACGGCCTCACCGTCCTTGAGTGCGACCACGGCGACTATTGCTTCGCCCCACTCGGGATCGGGAACTCCGATGACCGACGCCTCCAACACGGCCGGATGGCGATAGAGCACGTTCTCGATCTCGGTGGGAGCAATGTTGAGGCCACCACGGATGATCAGGTTCTTGAGTCGGTCGACAATGAAGATGAAGCCATCCACGGACACCTCGGCCACGTCGCCCGAGTGCATCCAGCCGTCGATCAGGACCTCGTCAGTTCGTTCCGTATCGCGGTAATACCCCTTCATCACGTGGGGCCCACCGAAGATGACCTCGCCACGTTCGCCCGGGAGGATGTCGTTGCCTTCGGGGTCCACGACACGGACGTCAACAGCGAACGACGGTTGACCACAAGACGACAACAGCTCGGGGCGACCAGCCAGCCCGGCGACATGATCCTCCTTACGGAGAATTGTGCCGATCGAGGCAATCTCGGCCATGCCGTAGAGCTGATTGAAGATCGGGCCGAAGCGGTCGACCAGTTCGGCAAGCCGTTCGGGCGAGATGGGCGACGACCCGTACCCGAGCGTGGTCAGACCGGCCAAGGCGTGGTCGGAGTCGCGGGGCAGGCGATCGAGTAGTCGCATCAGTTGAGTGGGCACCAGGAAGCTGTGGGTAACACCTTCCTGCTCGACCATCCGAGCAAACCCGACCGGGTCGAAAGACCGACTGTCACGAAACCCGAGCGCAGCACCTACCAACAAACAGGGGACGATCGTTATGTTGACGCTCGAGTTGTGAGGAATCTGGATGAGGTATCGGTTTCCTCGCTCTATCTGGTATTCGAGGCAGGCAACAGTGGCGTGCTGTAACGCCCGCGCGTGGTCGAAGAGCACACCCTTCGGGCGGCCAGTAGTACCGCTCGTGTACACGATGCAGAAGTCATCGTCGTGACGAACGTCGTGCAGACCCGGAGGTGTGTCCGTAGAGGCAGCAGCCATGGCGTCGGACCAATCCGAGCTGTCGATGTCGACCACTTCGACATCGGCCGCCAATGCGATCGGCGCAACCTCATCGAAGTGTTCGGCATCGGTGATCACCAGGCCTGGGCGAGCGTTGTCGAGCACCTGCTCGAGCTCGACGGGACCCAGGCGAAAGTTCAGACCGACATAGACGAGACCGGCCTTGGTGATCCCACCAAGGACCTCGACAACCTCAGGCCGATTGGCCACCAGGAAGGCAATGCGGTCACCTTTTGCCATCCCACGGTCGCCGAGCAAGTCAGCAATGCGATTGGTGCGCTCGTCAAGTTCGGCGTTCGTGAGCGACGTCTCGCCGAAAACTGCCTGTTGTTCCGGGTGCCGAACGGCGTTGCGAACGAATGCCAGGCCGACGTTCATCGACCACTACCTGTACGCGGCTGGAAAGCAGGCAGCACGTCTCCATCTGGCCCGGGCACAAAACAGACCTCGACGTCGAGTCCGATGACAACGTCTTCCGGATTGCAGTTGACGATCCAGGTGAGCATGCGCCATCCCTCCTCAACCTCGACGTCGCCGACCACGTAGGGAGCAACAAACGCAGAATCCGGTGGGCGATGGATAGTCGTGTGGCTGTAGACGACAGCCCGACCGGAGCTCGCTTCGTAGGTCCATTCCCGAGACTGGCAGTGGGGGCAAACAACCTGGGGAGTGAAGAAGCTGCGGCCGCAGCCGCCGCATACAGGCCGCACCAACTCGGAGCGATCCACAGCGGCCCAGAACGGGCCAGTGAGCTGCCGCTCAGAACGATCGGTCATCAGTCGATGTCTTGCAGCAACGCGTGGGCAGCATCCTTGACGGTCATCCCGACCTCGACACCCCGGTCGCGGGCCGGACCGTTGCAGGCGCTGATCGTGCCCTCGTCATAGGCTTTGAACGCATCACCGACCGGTGCACTCCAGGCGTCGCAGCAAGCACCGGCCAAGCCGTGTTCTTCGGTGGTCTCGAGGCCCGTGATACCGGCATTGTTCTTGCTCATCCCGCCGTCGGAGCAGATGAAGCCGTGAGGAGAGACCTCGAGCAGGAACTTCGCACCGGATCGTCCTGTGTGACCTGCGGTGACCAAGACGTTATTCGAGTCCTCTGGCAACGCGAAAACGATCGAGTCGGTGACAACGATCTCACGGCCGGCCTCCGACGTCGCCATGGTTTCGCGTCGGATCTTGGTGCCGGCACTGACGTCGCCAGGGTCGTTCTCCATCAACACGTCCGCCGCTTCCTTGACCGTCATGCCCTCGGCCACACCAGCACGCTCGGCCAAGATGTTCACCCGAGATATGACGCCGGTTTCATAGAGGTCCAGGCCGTTGCCCAACTCGGCGCTCATCCCATCAGCCGCCGCTGCAGGGATGCCCAGAGCTTCCAGGTACCACAGCCCGGCGATTCCGGCTCCGTCCTTGCCGATACAACCATCGTGGCCGATGACGGCGCGCGGTCGGTGGGGTGCCATGAGCCGAGCCGGCAACACTCCCAGGTAAGACGAGGGAACGACGATGTCGGTGTCGCGGTTTCGGGCGTCGACATACCGGGCCGAATCCATGGCGATCACCCGCCTCCCACCACGCTCGAACACAACGTCGTGGGGGTGGTCTGCTTCGTCGTTCAAAAGCGGGGCTTCCTCGGCCATCACTGACTCCTTGGACTCAACCGGTGAATACGACCGGGTACTTACCGAAATAAGGGCGAGTGGTCGACTCATCCATCTCCGGAGGATTGTCCGGATCGGGACGGCAACCATGATCGAACATCGTCTGTACCGCAACGGGAACCAGCCCGAACAGATGACTCTCCTCGGTGGCCTCGGTGTCGAACACCAGGCCCGCAGCCAAGTCCTGTCCGATGCACGCGTGCATCCCCTGGCCGAAACTGAGCCCCCACGGAGCCACACCCTCGGCCAACTCGCGATCGGGATTGAACTCGGATGCGTCGGGCCCGTAGACATCGACGCTGCGATTCGCCGTGAGGAGGTCGATGGTGACCTTGTCGCCCTCTTCGATACGGCGGCCGCTGGTGAGTTCGATGTCGGCCAAAGCCCAACGTTGGCTCACGGGAGACGAACCCTGCAGACGGATCGTCTCGTGGGTCGCGCGCTGGACGAAGATGCGGTCGGTCTTCACGCGCTCAGCGTCTTCTGGGTGTTCGGTGAGCCACTTGAAGATGTTGTGCATACAGCGCGTGAAAGCGGTGGCCGACGTGTGGGCCCCCGCGAGCAGATAGAACGCGATCTCGCGTCGGATGGCCTCGCGGCTCAGCTCGATCTTGTCCTGGTTACGTAGGAGGACCATGAGGACGTCTTTTGGCAAGTCGTCCTCGGTGATGGCACCGGCCTCGAGTTGGGCAAGCAACGCCTGTCGTTCCGCGATGCCGGGCTCGAGGAACTCGGCATCGAACGCCTCCAGCTGAGCCTCGATCTCGAGTGTTTTGGCGGCCTTGTCACCGGTGTAATGCGCGAGCGTCGCGCCCTCGATGAACGTCGTCAGGTAGTCGTAGAGGTGGAAGGTCTCCTCTGGCGTGCCAAGCGGCCGGTCGACTCCGGCAGTGAGCGCCGCCAGATTCATCATGAGTTGATGTCCGAACGAGACCAACTCTGCGCGACCCTCGGCAACATAGGGCTTCACGGTGTCCTCGATTATCGACGGGAACAGCTCGCGCTCGTACTGGAAGAAAGTGTCCCGACGAAAGAGTCGGTTCTCGAGGCGGCGCCGCTGACGGTGCTCGTCGGCGTGGAGGTTCACGATCACGTCACCCATGATCACCTCGCCGGCGTCGTACAACGCCTGGCGCAAGTCCTTGTGCCGGTAACACTCACGCGCTTCGTCGAAGGTGTCGATGGTGATGTCAGCCATGATCTGAACGCTCCCGCGGGTATTGGCCGATGCTAGATCGACGGTCGTTCACGTGCCGAAGCGCACTGGATAGCGGCTGTAGTGTTTCCTGATCGAAGCCGGGTCGTGGGTCGGCGGATCGTCGGGGTCTCTACGACCACCCGCAGCCAGGAACGCGTGCGCCATCACCGCCACTGTTCCATACAGCTGCTCTTGTGGTGCCCTCTCGACATCGGTCTCCAGCCCACCATCCAACTCGGCGCCGATGCAGGCGTGAGTGCCGGCTCCGAAGCTGAGACCCCACCGCTGCACACCCTCGGGCATGACCCGATGAGGGTTGTATTCGCCACCATCGGCGCCGAAGACACTGGCATCGCAGTTGGCCGCCGTCATGTCGAGCACTACCCGGTCGCCGACGTCGAGCCGGGTACCGTCGCTCAACTCGACGGGGGCCAACGGTGTGCGATACGCCATCGGACTGGACGGGTTCAGGCGCAACGACTCATGCATACATACCTGCACGAAACCCAAGTCGTTCCGAGCCCGCTCGAGGTCCTCAGGATGTTCGTCGCCCCACTCCAGAAGGTCGTCGACGGTGTGGGTGAAGGCATTCGATGTGGAATGTGCTCCGGCCTGGAGGTAAAGGCAGATCTCCCTCACCAACACGTCGGCCGGAAGCTCGAGCTGATCGTGATTCAAGAGCAGAGTTGTCAGGACATCGCGAGGTAGATCGTCCTCGGACAGCGCACCCTCGTCGACCTGTCGGATCAGTGCCTCGCGGCGAGCCTTCGACTCGGCGTAGTTGGTCTCCTCGAAACGAGCGATCGCTTCTGCGACCTCGGCGCGGACGACATCTTTGTCTCGAGTGGAGTGCATGATCGTCGCGCCCTCGCTGAACTTCTTCACGATCGCGTACAGCTCTTCGG
>JBPCTU010000449.1:0-5749 GCA_051011515.1 Acidimicrobiales bacterium | reverse complement strand
CTTGCCGCCCATGTCGCCGATGTCGGCAGAAGCCTTGCCGTCCCAGAGCTGTCGGAAGTAGAAGTCGCGCGCTCCTCTTTCGTCTTGGCGGTCGAGGCGAGACCAGCCCAGGAGGATGTCGCCGGTCGCCTGCATGAGTCGCTGGCCCTCGACTACCCGCTGACCGGATTGTTCGTACTCGCTGTTGCCGAGGTAAGGCTCGAGGACAGACTGCGTCGCCTCCTTGATCTGGAGGAACAACGGTTCCTCATCGCCGCTGACCATGAGGGCGATCCAACACTCCGTGCCAACGCTGCCGACACCGACGACCTTGTGTGCCATGTCGACCGGCTTGTACCGCTCGAGCAACAGCCTTCGATGTGTCGGCAGGGTTTGCATGTAGGCACCGACGAAGCTGCGGAGCCGGTCGCGGTCATGGGCTCCCAAGTCGTCGGCGACGGGCACTATGAGCGGAGGTTCTGCGACGATCTTTCGCTCTCCGCCGACGACCTTCGTGAGCTTGTTGAATGCTCGCAGGCTGTTCTTTCGTTTGGCCTTGGCGGTGACCTTCTTGGTGCGCTTCTTTTCACCCTTGTTGACTACCGCGGCGATGTCCCCCGCCTCTAGGCGGTAGTAGTGCATGTCCAACGGGCTCATGTCGGCTGCCTGGGCGATTGTCTCGCGATACCCCCTTACCGCGGCGCGAGTAGCTCGTGCGGTCTTCTCCTCGGAGATCTCGTTGTTGCGGCCAGCGATCGTGACGCTTGCCGCCAGGCGCTTCAGATCCCACTCGAACGGTCCTGGGAGGGTTTCGTCGAAGTCGTTGACGTCGAACAAGAGCCGTCGGTCGGGTCCGTTGAACAACCCGAAATTCGACAGATGGGCATCGCCGCAGAGCTGCACCGGTAAGTCGGTGGTGGGCGTCGTGTTGAGATCGGCGGCCATGATGGCAGCGCCGCCACGGTAGAAGGTGAACGCTGATGCACTCATCCGACCGTGTCTGATCGGCACGAGGTGTTGCTGGCGTTGGGAGTCCTGCTCGGTGAGTATCCCTACTGCATCGAACCCAACAGCTCGTTGTGGCAGCTCAGCGTGCCTTTCGAGCGGTACCTCCCGCCGATGGGCCTTACCGGCCTCTCTCCTGAGTGCTCGATGAGCACCGAACAGGAGATGTTGCCCCGGATGTGTTCGCACAGAAGTCCCTTTCGCCCAGATCGACCTTACCGCGGTCGATCTGTGCGGGAAATCTGAGGGATTGGTCGGCCGGTCCCAATCAGGCGGTGATCAACATGATCTGATCCCACAGCGCGATGTGATCGGCATCCTGAACCACATCGATCCACCATCCGGGTATGGCATCCAGGTCGCCTTCCACCTGCAGGAGGCCGCTCGCATATGCGCTCCGGAGCCGTTCGAGGTTCCAGCTGGAGTCCCGGTAAATGCCCCGTGCGGTTTCGTAGTCGGTGACCACCCAGAGGTCCGGATTAGCCACGTGGCCAGGCTCGTAGAACAACGGCGACCGCACATCGAGATGAAAGTCGGCTCGGCCATCATTCGCGAATGGCACACCGGTCATCGTGTAGTTCACGAGCAGCGGGTCTTCGGCCCCGTGAGTTTCTCGGTAGCCGGCGCGTAGTTCGCGAACCGTCGCCAACCATTCGGGACTGAGGTACGGATGTTGCTCCATGGCGTGGATCATTCCACAGCAGCGGCAACCCCGACCAGCGCAACCGACTTTGGTCTCGTCCCTGGCGTGCAGGTAGCCTCCTGTGCCTTGCGTGGCGGCCTTGGGGGTGGCGGTGAGCGGAGAGAATCTCTATAGCGAGCAGATTCGAGTGCTCGTGGTTGCTCAGCATCCGTTCCGAGTCGACGACCTCGGGGTCGACGACCTCGACGATATCGGCGAGGTGCGGCTGGTCCGGCGGTTGGCCGTGGTGGCGCAGATGGACGACCTCGATCAGTTCGATGTCGCCCTGATGGATACGACTTTCCCCGAGGGCCGTAGCTTCAAGGCGCTCGAGGTTGCTCGGGCTCGGCATCCTGAGATCGTTGTTCTCGCGTTGACTCCTGATCCGCCTCCCCATGGCGACGTCGCGCGCTCGATGCAAGGTGGCGCAATTGGGTTCGTTGACGTCGCTGCTGAACCGGCCGAGTTTGCCGAGGCGATCAGGTGCGCGGCCCGCGGTGAGGACTATCTCCCGGCCGAAACCACCCGTCAAGTATTGGCAGATGTCGCCGGCGACCTGGACGTCACGGTCGCGGAGCGACGCAGTCGGTTGATGACGGTTGCGCTTGGACTCATACCGATTGCGGGGGCCGTGGCCGCGATTCTGGCGCTGCTTTGGCGCAGGTATCTGGCCAATGTGGGGATTCGCCCCGTCGATCTGGCCGTGGACCCGACTTCTCGGGTGGTCGATGCTCTCTTCTGGTTCTCGTTGCTGCTGGGAGTGTTCGGGCCGTTGCTCTATGTGCGTACCTGGCTTGACGAGCTCGAACCCTTGGTACGCGATCGGCCGGGATTGAGATGGGTGGCTACTCGGCGGACTCTCACGGGCTTGCTGATGGCCGTCTGTGTTGTCGCTGTGGGCCTATTCCTTGCCTGGGTGAACGATCCCATCCTGGTGCTCTTCGTCGGTCCGGTGGTATTTGCATCGATTCTGGCGTTCATCCTCGACTTGAGTGATCAACTGCCGAGAGCAATCCGGATCACGTTCGATCCGCGTCGAACGATGATCGGAACGTTGGCCGTGCTGTTCGTGTTCCTGGGGATCCTCAGCTATGAGGTCACCTTTGTTGGTCCGAACTTCACCACGTCTGGTGTCCAGGACACGCTCACGAGCCGAGTGCTCGGCTTCAGCGCGCAACCCGCGCTGGTCTTCGACGCCGACGGCGAAGAGGCGCCCCGAGAGTTGCTTTATGTTGGTGGAAACGCCGACCTCTACGTCTTGGCGGACCCATGCAACGATGACCTGATCGAGTACGTGTCGGTCGGATCTTCGAGGATCGAGATCATCGATGAGGTCTCGTGCGAATGAGGCGTCTTGGCTGAGGGCCAGGAAGTCAGCACGAGCCGTGCTCCCGCCGGCTTCATCGGCGGTGGCTGCATTGTGGCGGGCGGCGTGTTGGCTCTGTGGCCAGAAATCACGTTGCTGATCTTTTCACAGGTGGCGGGCTGGGCAATGGGTGTGGCCGGTCTGCTTGGTGCCATCGACGAAGTTCAGAAGGGGAGGGTGAAGTCTTGGGCCTTCGCGCGGGCACTTGGAATCGGCGTGGTCGGCGTCGTCCTCATCGTGTGGCCAGACAGGACACTCTTGGTGGCGACGATCCTCGCGGGAGGCTGGCTGCTCTTCGATGGAGGGTCCAGGGTGTTGCAATCGATGTACGCCCAGTCGACAAAGCGTGAAATCGCCGGAATGGCATTCGGCTTCGTCGAGGCTGTGATCGGAATCCTGGTTGTTGCGCGGCCCTTCGGAAACCTCGGTGCCGCCGCTGTGTTCACCGGGTTGGGATTGATCGTGTTCGGGGTTGGCCGAATCTGGGAGGCCTGGCGAACGCCTCAACCTTCGGGTTAGGGCCTATTGGGACCAGCCGATCAGAACGACCGGCTGGGGTTCGGCAAAACCCTTGAGGTCCAGAATCCGCTCGTCGATGACCGTCATGGTGTCCGGCAGATTCTGAGCTGTCGATGCGCTGGCCAAGATCTCGTCTGCGCCGGCCGCAGCCGCGATCCGGGCAGTCTCGTTGACACATCGCCCAATGAAGTCGTTGCCGTAACGAAGCGCTTCTCCACTGTGCACGCCTACCCGAATATGGGGCGTGAAGCCGTGGTGCTCTCGGTGATTGGCCAGTTGGCGCTGGATGGCCACCGCCCAGTTGACAGCACTGGTCTCGTTGGCGAAACAGACGAAGAAGCCGTCGCCTTCGTGTTTGACCTCGGTTCCTCCGTGTTGGGCCAACAGATCCCGGAGCAGTCGGTCGTGCACCGCAAGAACGCGACCCCATTCGTCGTCCCCCATCGCCTCGAGGAGCTGGGTCGAGTTGACGATGTCGGTGAACGAGAAGGTCCTCGTCTCCTTCGTGGCAGACGCCGATGCGGGGCCCAGAGCGGCGAGATCCAACACGGCCCCCAACCTCTCGAAGGAGGATGCAGCGATATCGCGTTCGAGGTCTGCCTCGTCGGTACGCCCCGCTCGCTCCAGGGTCGAAGCGAGTGTTACCCGCGTTCGAGCGGCGTCATAAGGCGCGTCGATGCGGCCCCACGCCTGGATCGCATCCCGTAGTCGGGACTCGGCCTCATCGAGCCGATTCTCCGCGAGCGCAAGCTGGCCCTGGGCTTGAATGGCGGCTACTTCTACTGCAGGTGTTGCATAGAGTGTCGCCAGGTCATGAAGACGGCCAGCCCACTTCTTTGCCGCGAGCAGGTCGCCGGCGGAGATGGCGATGGGGACGGCGGCGATGAGCGTGAGTACCGCTTCGCCCTTGGCGTATCCGTCGCTGCGATCGAGGGTCTGCCGTAAGAGGCTTTGCGCGGCGTCATATCGGCCTTGGGCAGCGAGCAGCCGTGCCTGCCCTGGTTGTGGGTCATACCCAAGCTCTATGGCTTGGGAGAAGGCCTGTTGGGCCTCGTCCAGGCGACCCTGGCACAGCTCGGCCTCCCCCAGTTGGTGGTAGGCCATTCCCAGCCAGGTCTCGCTCCAGTCGCCAGCGCGTTTCATGGCCTCGATGGCTTCTTCGGCTGCGGATGCGAAGTTGCCCGACACCCGCGTGAGCTCACTCCTGAAGACGCTGCAGTGACCTGGGAAGTGGGCGACCGATTCTCGAGCGCAGTACCTATCTGCTACCTCGTTCCACTCGTGGGCACGGCGCCAATCGCCGGTGACTCGACAGACCATCACTACACCGCAGGTGATCAGGCCCGAGTAGAGCGGGTGGACCTCGCCGTTGATCGACATTTCCATCGCGTCGTCGATGAGCTGCTGGCCGCGTTCGAGCTCGCCGGCTTCGACAGCGTTGCTCCCGAGGAGGTATTTCGCGAGTGCTACCGATGTTGGGTCATCGACTCGAAGCCCGCTCTCTAGAGCGGTGGTGGCGAGTTCCTCCAGGCCTTCGGTCTTGCCGCTTTGAGATGCGCCCAGTGCCCCCAGCGCTTGGCACATCGCTGCTTCGGGGCAATCGATGCCATCGACCAGGCCCACAGCGCGATGCCAGCATGAGGACGCGACCACTTGGTGGCCCAACATCGCATGGATTCGAATCTGTTCGATGGCTGCTCGCGCTGCCATTCGGACATCGCCGGCGCTGGTTGCAACGGCTTCGAGGTTCTCGAAAGCGTCAAGGCACTCCGCGGCCGGCGCCAGTGTCCACAACCGGCTCCATGCCAACCGTTCGTGGTCAGCAAGAGGCAGATCGTTTCGCCCAACGGCTTCAAAACCCGAGATCGCTTCTTCCCATTCGCGAGCGGTGTAGTGAGTTCGCGCCGAGTCGAGTTGTTTCAGATCGCTCATCTCATTCCCGATCTAATGGGCCTGCCTGCGTTTGGGGTGTCCGGGTATGACCCGAGCACAACTGTAGGAAGTGTCCCATACCTCGAGAGCCTCAACCCCGGTGATACCGCCGCCTGGCTCTCGTTCGTGTGATTCTTCGTCGACTGCTCCCCACCGCGAAGCCTCTGCCAGCGTGGAGGGTGGAAAGGTGGAAAATTTCCGCCGGAAGGGCACCCCAACCATGTTGTGGAGCTTCCCGGCAGGCCCGTCTCGTGTGAAAGAGTAAC
>JBPCTU010000448.1:0-5085 GCA_051011515.1 Acidimicrobiales bacterium | reverse complement strand
GCCTGCAACGTCGCGAATGTAGGCCTGCATGGCATCGTCGGCCTCGGCAGCGGCCTCCTGGCCGCGGCGGTTCATGTTGCCCCCGTTGATGATGAGGTACATGAAGACTCCGAGGAACGGCAGGATGATGATACCTATCGCCCACATTGCCTTGGCCCATCCGGACATGTCTGGGGCAGTCATGATGTCGGCAAAGATCGTGATGACGAGCCAGATCCAGAGGAAGAAAAGCGTAAACCACAGGATCGACCAGAGAACCTCACCGGTCCCGAACTCTGCTGCCAACAACATGGGGCGCCTCCTCGGCGAAACGTCTGCGATGACAAGGTTGCTACGTTTTCGGGTTCAATCCAAACTCGGAGCCAGCCGCGGTCACAACGTCTATGTTGTGGCCTGGCGCCGTGTCGTGTCGGCGGGAAGGCACGGCACGGCCGTCGTCCTTCTCCGCCCTGTAGGAGCCAACCCATGGTGCCGGTGACGATCCTTGGTGTTCACGTCGAAGCACAGTCCGGCTCGCCGATTGTGCTGTTGGGAGACGATCGTGAGGAACAACGGGTCCTGCCCATATTTGTTGGGCCCGTCGAAGCCCGCTCCATAGCGCTTGCCCTCCAGGGCGTCGAGCCGCCGCGACCGGCGACCCACGATCTGATGGTCGATGTCCTCGAAGCGATGGGTTGGACTCTGGCGAAGGTCGAGGTCACCGAGCTCCGGGAGGGCACGTTCATTGCTGAGCTCGAGTTGGTTGGGCCGGGCGGTGACCAACGCGTCTCCAGCCGACCGAGCGACGGCATCGCGTTGGCGGCGCGCACGGGTACGCCGATATTCGCGGCGGGTGCTGTGCTCGACGAAGCTGGAGTCGAAGTCCAACGCGAGGACGACGGCCAGGAGTTCGACGAGGCTGAGGTGCAGGAGATCATGGAGGAGTTCCACACTTTCCTCGAGACTGCGGGGCCCGAAGACTTCGTTGTCGAACCCGACGAGGATGACGACGAGAACAATTGATGTTCACTGCTCGTCGGTGGGCCTCAGGGCAACGTCCAGCCGACGGTCGCCAGATAGCCGGAGTCGGCAGGCGCGAGCCATCTCAAGCTGAGCTGGACGGCCGGGCCTATGGCGATGAGAAACCAGGCCGTACCCCACCCGACGGTGCCTCCGAGTACTAAGCCCATTATCAGCGCGATGGACTCGACGCCGAGCCGCGCCTGCCAGGTCGTGACACCTCGTCTGTCCAGCGCGGTCATCAGGCCGTCGCGGGGCCCGGGACCGAGCCGAGTCCCGAGGTAAAGGCCGCTGCCGATTGCAACGACGAGCGGGCCCGCCAGTGTCATACTCACGCGCGCTCCGTTTGCAGAAGGCTGATCGAGCAACCAGAGGGTGATATCGAGCGAGAGACCGATCACGATTACGTTGGCCAGAGTGCCCACTCCGATTGGTTCGCGCAGCCAGACCATGACCAACACAAGGATCGCGCCAACGGCCATGACGGCTGTGCCGATCGTCAACGGAGTGGAGTCGGCGATGCCCTGGTGAAGGACGTCCCAGGGCGGTAGGCCGTGGTCGCCGCGTACGACCAAACCGAGTCCGGCACCGAAGATCGCCAGGCCGGCCACCAGCCTCGCCAGCCGTGGCAACGTGAAGGTCTCGTTACCCATGCAGCGCGCGCTCTCGTTCACGCGGTCACGATATTGGCGAGCTGAGCCGACGCCTCTCGGCCAGGTGTGAGGTAGCTGGCGTGCGCTACTGGGGTTGGCAACACTGGGACCATGAGCGAAACGAGCAACAGCATTGCTACCAACAGCATTGGCCGGAACCCCATCCATCTGGGCCTCGGGGCGACCGCGGTGGTCCAACCGGAGTTCACCGGCGAGATGAACTGGTATCAGTCCTACGGCGAGCGCACTGCCGAAGACGGCATTGAAGGCCGACTCGTGGCGATGCACACCTTCACCGAGTCCTGGGACATGTGGGAGATGCATCCGAACGGCAGCGAAGTGGTGTTGTGTGTCGACGGCGAGGTCACACTCCATCAACGTGTCGACGACGCAACTTCGACTGCGGTGCAGCTGGGACCTGGGGAATACGCAATCAACGAGCCCGGAATGTGGCACACGGCCGACGTCACTGACGAAGCGACCGTGGTGTTCATCACAGCAGGCATGGGGACCGAACACCGGCCTCGATAGCCGAGGGTCCACCCCACTGTGGGCCCCATTCAGCTCGAGGCGGTCGAGCTGCTAGACCACTTGCATGGTTCAGAGCAACGCCACCACCGTTCAGCAATATCTCGACGAACTACCGGAAGACCGGGCCGAAGCGATCAGCACGGTGCGGGACGTGATCCTCGCCAACCTCCCCGATGGAATCGTCGAGGGGATGAACTGGGGAATGATTTCCTACGACGTCCCACTCGAGACATTTCCCGACACGTACAACAAGAAGCCGCTCATGTACGCCGCTCTTGCCTCCCAGAAGCGACACATGGCCGTGTATCTGTCCACGGTCTACGGGAATCCTGATCTAGAGGAGTGGTTCCGCGAGTCCTACCTTGCGACGGGGAAGAAGCTGGACATGGGCAAGTCCTGCGTGCGATTCACCAAGCTGGAGAACCTCCCGCTGGAACTGATCGGCGAGACGATCAGCAGGGTCAGCCTCGACGACTTCCTGGACATGTACCGCAACGCCCGCAGCTGAGTGGTTCGGGGCAAACCGGGGATCTGGGGAAAAGATCACCCAACCGCGAGTGGATCTCTGACGGCGGCCATACCGTGTTGGCGCGATGATGCTCGCTCTGCAGGAGATCCGACGTTCGAAGGTTCGGTTTGGCCTCCTGTCTGGAGCCGTCGGGCTGCTCATCTTCTTGATCCTGTTTCAACAGGCGCTGCTCGGAGGGCTGATCCGAGACTTCATCGGCGCGGTCGACAACCAGAACTCGCCGATCCTGGTGTTCAACGAAGACGCGCGCCAGAACGTCGAGGGAAGCTTTCTGTTCCCTGACCAGGTCGCCGAGATCGCGATGGTCGACGGCGTGGGTGTTTCGTCACCGATAGGGCAAGGCACGTTCACGGTTCTCGCTGACTCTGGCCTGGAGGACGCCGTGATCTTCGGCTACGAGCTTGGCTCCCTCGGTGAACCACAAACAGTCGTAGAAGGCCGCCTGCCGGAGGGACCAAATGAGGCAGTTGCGTCGGAAGCGGATGCCGAGAACGGCTTCGACATCGGAGACACGGTCACTGTGGTGGGCGATGCTGCCGATCTGGACATCACGGTCGTTGGCCTCGCTGAGGACACCCGTTGGAGTGTGAGCGCGACGCTGTTCGTTTCATATGAGACGTTCGGAGATGCCCAGCGAGTGGTCAATCCATCCTCCGAACTGATCCTCCCGTCCCTGGTCGCGGTGGAACCGCAAGCCGGGGTTTCTGAACAGCAGGTCATCGCGTCGATCGAAACCGAGGTGGGTGGAGTCGAGGCGCTCACCAAACAAGAGGCCGTTGACCAGAGTCCCGGTGTCCAGTCGGTCAATCAGAGCTTCCAGATAGTCCTGGCTCTTGCATTCCTCGTGGTTGCTCTTGTAGTTGGGTTCTTCTTCTTGATCTTGACTGTCCAGAAGGCCAAGGCGCTGACGCTGTTGAGGGCCATTGGGTCCCCGTCGAGTTATCTCGTGAAGAACCTTCTGTTTCAGATCCTCCTGGTCCTCGGGCTCGGATCGTTGGTCGGCCTGCTGTTGACCGTGGCTCTCGTATCGCTGGCTCCGCCTGGGGACTTGTCTGTGTCGGTGGAACCTTCATCGGTCGCTCTCACTCTGGGTGGAATCGTCGTGCTCGCACTGCTGGGGGGTATTGCTTCCATCAGGCGGGTGCTTCGCATAGACCCGATCAGCGCTACGACCACCGCTGGGGCCAACTCGTGAGACTTGCGCTGCGCGAGCTGCGACGCCGTCCCGGCCGGTTCACGGTGGTCGGCGGAGCCCTCACGCTTCTCGTGCTGCTCCTGTTGTTCCTCGGGGCCTTGTTGGACGGACTCTTCTTGGGCTCAACGGGCGCAATTCGCGCGCAGGACGCGGACGTGTTGGTCTATTCGGACGACGCGCGTGAGTCGTTCTTGCGGTCGTCGCTCACCGAGGTCGACCGCGATGAGATTGTGGCTCTCCAGGGTGTAGAGGCCGCTGGTGGTATCGGTTTCACCCTGCTCGGTGTCGAAATCCCGGGCGAAGACGAGCTGGCCGATGGGGCTATCGCCGGCTACGAACTGGCTACCGACGTGTTGCCCCAGCCGCCCGCCCCGGGCACAGCACACGCGGATCGACGCTTGGAAGCGTTCGGAGCAGAGCTGGGCGATGTGGTGCGGATCGGGCCACGAGAAGTCGAGATTGAAATCGTTGGCTGGGTCGAAGACACGACCTACTTGCAGCAGAACTCGTTGTGGGTTGATCTCGACACCTGGAGGGCGGTGCAGAACGCCAACCGTCCCGACGCGATCGTCGCTGGCGACGAGTTCCAGGCGATTTCGGTCGTGGCCACTCCCGGTACCGATGTCGAGACGCTTATTGCCACTGTCGAAGCGAACGTGGCAGGCACCGATGCACTGACAGAGAACGACGCGGTCTTCGCAGTCCCGGGGATAAGCGAGCAGCAAGTTACGTTCAACTCGATCATCGCGGTGACATTGTTCGTCGTCGGTCTGGTCGTGGCGCTCTTCTTCGCATTGCTCACGCTGGAACGGGTCTCCCTGTACGCCGTCCTGAAGGCGATCGGTGCCTCGAACCGCACTCTTGCAGCGGGATTGGTCACCCAAGCCGTTGCAGTTGCTGTCGGCGCGTTCATATGTGGAGCACTTCTGGCGTGGCTGCTGTCGCTTGTCATCCCACCGACAGTTCCGGTTCAGTTCCAGATGGGCCGCGCGTTCTTCTTTCTCCTGGCGGTGGTTGCCACAGCGATTGCCGGGGGAGTCGTGTCCCTGAGGCGCGTCATCAAGGTCGATCCCGCAAGCGCGATCGGCGCGGGAGTCTGAGCAACATGGAGCAGCTGTGACAGCACTCGAACTCAACGACGTCAGGAAGATCTACAAGTCGGGAGGTGAGGAGGTAGC
>JBPCTU010000447.1:0-8128 GCA_051011515.1 Acidimicrobiales bacterium | reverse complement strand
CGACAACCCGATGAACACTGCGGGGGCAACGTTCATGGGTCAGTTCATCGATCACGACATCACCATGGATGCCGGGTCGCGGTTGGGTCGGCCCGAGTCAGTTCGGCGAAGCATGAACCTTCGCACCGGGCGGTTGGACCTCGACAGCGTCTACGGCGGAGGGCCCGCCGAGAGCCCAGAGCTCTACTCGACATCGGACCAACTGCTGTTCAACGTCGAATCCGGCGGCCGATTCGAGGACCTCCCCCGCGACAACGATGGCGCCGCCATCGTTGCCGACGGCCGAAACGACGAGAACCTGATCATCGCCGGGCTGCAGGTCGCCTTCCTGCTCGCCCACACTTCGATCGTCGAACGGACACGGTCATCGGAGTTGGGAGATCCGAACTCGGGCTTCGTCTTTGCCGAAGCCCAGCGGGTGCTCCGTTGGCACTACCAGTGGATCGTCTTGCGCGAGCTCCTACCTCAGTTCGTCGGTGCCGTCATGGTCAACGACGTCTTGACGAACGGGCGCCGCTACTACACGCCGGACAGCGCTCAGATCCCCGTCGAGTTCCAGACGTCGGCCTACAGGTTCGGGCACTCGATGGTCCGGCCCTCGTACCGCGCGAACCTTGCCGGCGACAACGGTGAACCCTTCTTCGGGTTCGTGTTCGACCCCACCGAATTCGACAACCCGGACCCGGCGGATCTCAACGGTGGTTCGCGAGCACCCCGCCGGTTCATCGGGTGGCAAACGTTCTTCGACTTCGCGGACGGCGAAGTCAAACCAAACAAACGGATCGACACGAAGCTGTCAACACCACTCTTTCAGCTCCCGATGGGTGCCATCTCCACCGTGCGTGGAGAGCCAATTGGGCCGATGTCGCTTGCCACTCGCAACCTCCTGCGCCACATCACCTGGGGTATCCCTTCCGGACAGCAGCTCGCGGAGGTCATGAGCACGGCACCACTCGCAGCCGACGATCTGGCTGATGTGACGGACATTTCGCCCGAGCTCGGCGCAGCTACCCCGCTTTGGCTCTATGTCCTACGAGAAGCCGAGGTAGTCGCCGACGGTCTCCACCTGGGTCCGGTCGGAGGTCGGATCGTCGCCGAGGTCTTGATCGGTCTTCTCGAACTCGATCCGACCTCCTTCCTGAATGTCGACCCGACCTGGCGCCCAACACTTCCATCCCGGCTCGGATCAGGTGAGTTTGCCATGGCGGACCTGTTGACCGTCGCCGGCGTCGACCCGGAGTCGCGTGGCGAGTAGGTGAAACAGGCGCAACTTGTCGAAACCTTGCAACTCCCGTAACCGGGCTCTCGCGTCGCCAATTCACCATGGAATCCAACAACCCCCCAACACAGGAGATGAATGCAATGAAGAAGAGCCTCATCGCAGCGGTGGCGGCCTCAGGACTGGCCCTCGGTGGCCTGTCGGTTGCCCAGATTGCTTCAGCCGAGAGCTACGGCGACCAAGATGACACTGCGGCGGTCACCGAAGAGGTCCAGACATCTGAAGTAGAACCGATCGGAGTTCTACCCGTCCAGGACATCCAAACAGTGCAGAACGAAACCGATCCCGCCCCGGAGAGCCCCGAAGCTTCCGAGACAGAGGAACGGCGCGAGCGAGGGCGCCGGCACGGACGCCACGGCGGTTGCGGAGACATCGAAGCCGCAGCGGAGATCATCGGGATCAGCGAAGACGAGCTCCGTGCAGCGGTCGAATCGGGCCAGACCCTCGCCGAGATCGCGACTGAGAACGACGTCGATCCCGACGCCCTCGTAGACGCATTGGTCGACTCGGCCACCGAACGGCTCGAAGAGAAGGTCGAAGCCGGTCGCATCACCCAAGAGGAGGCCGAAGAGCACCTGGCCGAGAAGACCGACCGCATCGAGGATCGCGTGTTCGGCGAGAGCGAAGAAGCCGCCTGAGCAAACTCTCCCCCCACCCCGCTGCTCCGGGTCACCGTTGTGTGGCCCGGAGCAGCGGCGTGTTCCGACGACAGCCACCGCATCTATAAGCTCCCGACGGGAACCCTATGAACGAACTCTCCTCGCACACACCCGAGATTCTCATTGCCGAAGACGACGCCGAGATCCGCAAGGCGCTCGAGAGGATCCTCGGATACGAGGGCTACAGCACCACCAGCGTCGCCGACGGGGCCGCCGCGCTCGAAGCGATCGCCGAGCAACACCCTGACGTCGTGGTGCTCGATGTGATGATGCCGTTCGTCGATGGGCTCACCGTCTGTCGCCGCCTCCGAGAACACGGCGATCGCACTCCGATCCTGATGCTCACCGCACGGCACGAGCTATCCGACAGAGTCGCCGGACTCGACGCCGGTGCTGACGACTACCTGCCCAAACCCTTCGAGCTCGAGGAACTCCTTGCCCGGCTAAGAGCTCTGTTGCGGAGGGTGTCCGATCCTGACGAGGACGTGTTGAGCGCGGGCCCGTTGCGCCTAGATGTCCGCCGCCGACAGGTCAAGGCTCACGACATCGAGGTCGAGCTGACCCGCACCGAGTTCTCCATCTTGGAGCTGCTCATGCGCAACTCAGGGATCGTTCTCGAACGATCGACCATCTACGACCGGGTGTGGGGTTATGACTTTGGCGATTCCTCTCGCTCATTGGACGTGCATGTCGGATACCTGCGCCGGAAGCTGGAATCCACAGGCACCCCCCGGGTGATCGAGACGGTTCGTGGCGTCGGGTTCGTCCTACGCGCCAACGACAGCGAGGCCTGAAGTGGGATTGGGTGGCCGGTTGGCGATCAGCTTCGCCGCACTGGTTGCCGCGACAGCCGTGCTGATCGGGGGAGCATCATATGTCACCACGGACCGGCAGGTCACCGAAGAGATCGACGATTTCCTCCGTGAACGAGCCGACGAGATCGCCGACGGCGAACGACGCGGTCCCCAAGGACGCGGTGGTCGCAACGATCGGCCCGACACCCAGGTTGTCCTCGCTGTCGAACCCGATGCCGAAGTCCAGCTGCTCGATTCGGACGGGTCAATCACATCCAGTTCGAGCCTGGTCCTGCCCGTCGACAGCGCGGACATCGTGCTTGCCGACAAGAAGGCTCCTCCGCGCCTGCGAACGGTGACGATCGACGGCGACGAGTATCGGATGATCACCGAACACATTCCCGGCGGTGGTGCTGTTCAAGTCGCCCGATCGCTGGAAGAGGCAAACAGCCTGCTGGATGTCTTGCGATCGAGGTTCCTGCTCATCGGTTTGGGGATGGCGCTGTTGGCCGGCGTGATCGGATGGGTTCTCGCACGCCGCACGACCAAGCCGCTCAGGTCTCTGACAAGCGCTGTCGACTCGGTCACTGAGACTCAGGACTTCTCCGTTCCAATAGACGCGACGGGAAGCGACGAGATCGGTCGTCTTGCCCGCGGGTTCGATCGAATGTTGCGCGCCCTCGATGTCAGTCGCGAACAACAACAGCGTCTCGTGCAAGACGCCGCTCACGAGCTACGTACCCCACTGACGAGCATTAAGGCGAACGTCGACTGGTTGAGTCAGGCCGAAGGCGCAGACGCCGACACGCGGGCCCAAGCATTGGAGGGCGTCCAGCGTGAACTCGGCGAGCTGAACGGCGTGATCACCGAGATCATCGAACTGGCCACAGACCGATATGAACTGCCGCCCTTCGCTCCCCTTGATCTAGCCGATGTCGGCCGGGACTCAGTACAGCGCTTTCGGGCTCGATCCGATCGCACCGTCGAGCTCGACGCTTCACCGACGTTGGTGGTTGGCGACGCCGACGCACTCGGTCGAGCCGTGATGAACCTCTTGACGAACGCCGAGAAGTACAGCCCGCCGGGGACAACCATCGCTGCCCGCGTTGGCGATGGCGGGATCTGGGTCTGTGACCAAGGAGCCGGAATTCCCATCGAGGAACGCGAACTGATCTTCGATCGCTTCTACAGGAGCCCCGCCGACCGCTCACAGCCCGGCTCGGGCCTGGGCCTCTCGATTGTCGCCGGAATCGTCGACGCCCACGATGGTGCTGTCTCGGTGAGCGACTCACCCCATGGTGGGGCGTGCGTCGGTTTCACTCTGAACGGCGCCAGCCAGCGATCCTAGGGCCGCTTCCTGGCTAGACCAATGTGCCCGTGATCGGTTCGACGGCGGCAACCAGCTCACCGCTGGCGAGCAAGTCCTCGGCCCGGCGCAACTCGTCGGAGAGGACCCGGTCGGGGCCAGGACCGTCGACGTCTTGGCGGAGCCGAGAGACAGCCGCCGCGACGGCTGGTGACGCAGTGAGCGGTGCGCGCAAGTCGATGGCCCTCGAGCCGGCCACCCACTCGATAGCGAGGATCCGGCGGAGGTTGTCGACGACGCGACGGAGCTTTCGAGCAGCACCCCAGGCCATGCTGACGTGGTCTTCTTGCATCGCCGATGTGGGTAGTGAGTCGACGCTTGCCGGTGCAGCCAAACGGCGATTCTCGGCGCACATTGCAGCCGCCGTGTACTGGCCGATCATAAGCCCACTGTCAACGCCTGGTTCGTGAGCGAGGAACGGAGGCAGGCCGAAAGATCGGGTCGCATCGAGCATTCGATCCAGCCGGCGTTCCGCGATCGCTCCGACCTCAGCCGCCGCCATGCACAGCAGGTCGGCTGCGAGTCCTAGCGGCGCGCCGTGGAAGTTGCCACATGACTCGACTCTGCCGTCGGGTAGGACCATCGGGTTGTCGATGGCGGCCTCGAGCTCGCGCCCGACGACAAGCGCACCATGACTCAGCGAATCGCGGGCCGCGCCGTGAACCTGCGGGGTGCAACGAATCGAGTAGGCATCTTGAACTCGCAGATCGTCCTCGCGATGACTTGCCATGATCTCGGACCCGGCGAGCAACTTCCGTAGATTCGCCGCACTGTCGGCTTGACCAGGGTGAGGCCGCAGCTCTTGGAGGTCCGATGCGAACGCTCGGTCGGTCGCCATGACCGCCTCGACTGTGTGCGCCGCTACGACGTCGGCAGTGGTGGCGAGCCTCGACAAGTCGTTCACGGCGAGACACATCATCGCGAGGATTCCGTCGGTGCCGTTGGTGAGGGCCAACCCCTCCTTCTCGGCAAGAGTCAACGGCGACAAACCAGCATTGGACAACGCATCGGCCGCGCTCAACTCGTGACCATCGACGACCACAGAACCCTCGCCGATCAGCGCCAGAGCAGCATGAGCCAGCGGTGCGAGGTCACCGCTGGCCCCGAGGGATCCGTGCTCGGGGACTATTGGGCAGATGCCTGCATTCAGCAGTTCTACGATCGCCTGGGCGACTTCTGGCCGGGCACCGCTGAAGCCCATTGCCAGAGTTCGAGCCCGCAGGAACATCATTCCTCTGACCACTTCGGTCTCGATGGGCGGTCCCATGCCGGCGGCGTGAGACCGGATGAGTGAAACCTGGAGATCGGCCCGCCTTTCGGCTGGAATAGCGGTGGTCGCCAGCGCGCCGAATCCGGTGGACAAGCCATATGTCGGCGCGGTGTTGGCCAGGGTGTCGACGACTGCACGCGATCGCGCCATGCGTTCGACGGCGTCGTCAGTCAACTCGACCGAGTCGTTGAAGCGCCCAACGGCGACAACGTCTTCTACCGAGACCCCGGGACCATGTAGGTACACGCTCATGAGATGACGCCGACATCTGATGGAGCGGAGAGCGCCAGCGAGACCTTCACCGAAGCGTCGACGATGGCCGTCGCCGCATCGTCGAGCCGGTCTCCGGCCAGACGATCAGCCGGAGCCAACACCGACAGAGCACCAAGCACCGACGACAAGCCGTATATGGGTGCCGTCACCGCGGTCACGTCGGACTCCACGGCACCTGTGTTGAACTCGGCGGGCGGCCTGTCGCCGGGAACCCGTGGTTCAGACGTGAGAGCCGCACCGATGGCGGTGCCTTCAAGGGGAACCGACCTGCCTACCCATCCGACGTGACGGATGGCTCGAGGGCTCTCGACTGTGTCGACGTACAACGCGATCGTCCCATCCCGGACTGCGAGGTAGGCCGACTCGCCGGTGAGAGTGGCCAGGTCTTCGAGGTGCGGCCGCGCCGCCGCGGTGAGCCGGGCGTAGGGCCCGGATCGGAACGCGGCCAGCGCTATTCGAACCGACGTAGGCCCGACCGAGAACCTGCCGAGATCGTCGCGAATCAGATACCCGTGGTGGACCAGGCCTCGGAGGTGGCGCAGCGCGGTGCTTGCAGGGACGTCAACGGCATTGGCGGCATCGCTCAGTGTCATCGAACCGTTGGTGACCACGGTGTCGAGCAGCATGAGGGTGCGCTCAGCCGACCGCGACATGTGCAAGGCGCTTTCGGTGGCATCGCTTGGAGGAGCGGCAGGTGAGCTGGTCATTCGGGGTTCTTCAACTGAGGCTTGCCTTCAATACTCATTCCGCACTTGTTCCGACTTGTTCCGACCTGTTCCGGGAGTTCGGTAGTTGACTTTCATCTAGTGAAATCAACTTCTACTAGTTGACAAGATACGCATGCCGTAGTCACAATGCAACAGCCTGTAGTCACGACCAAACGAGAGTTATGACCGAAAGCGGAGCGCATCCGAACGAGCCACCCGCGGGCGGGGTTCGCGCGCCCACCGGTACACAGCTCACCTGCAGAGGCTGGCCTCAAGAAGCCGCATACCGGATGCTGCAGAACAACCTCGATCCCGATGTGGCGGAGCGGCCCGAAGACCTTGTGGTCTACGGAGGAACCGGGCGAGCGGCGCGATCTTGGTCTGCCTATCGGGCCATGCTCAGCACACTCCAGACCCTGGCCGCCGACGAAACGATGTTGGTGCAGTCGGGCAAACCGGTCGGGGTGCTGCGCACCCACGAGTGGGCACCTCGGGTGGTGATTGCAAACTCTAACCTCGTCCCGGACTGGGCCAACTGGACCGAGTTCCGCCGTCTGGAACACCTGGGGCTCACCATGTACGGGCAGATGACGGCCGGGTCATGGATATACATCGGCACCCAGGGAATCCTCCAGGGCACCTACGAGTGTTTCGCAGCCATAGCCGCGAAACGGTTCGACGGCAGCCTGGCAGGAACCCTCACGGTCACAGCCGGTCTGGGCGGAATGGGTGGCGCCCAACCGCTGGCAATCACGATGAATGACGGCGTCGCCCTCTGCATCGAGGTCGACGGCGAACGAGCCCGTAGACGGGTGGAGACGCGATACCTCGACGAGATCGCCGACGACTACAACGACGCCCTTGCCAGATGCCGAACGGCGGTGGCCGCGCGGGTTCCGTTGTCCGTCGGACTCGTAGCGAACGCCGCCGAGATCGTGCCTCGACTCCTCGCCGACGGCGTGGAGGTCGACATCGTCACCGACCAGACGTCGGCCCACGATCCGCTCAGCTACATACCACCCGACCTGTCGCCCGAGGCAGCCGACGAGCTGCGCCGAAACCACCCTGAGCAGTACACCCAGCGCGCCCGCACGGCCATGGCCGCCCATGTCGAAGCGATGGTCGGTTTTCTCGATCGGGGCGCAGAGGTTTTCGACTACGGCAACAGCCTCCGGGCCGAAGCCGAACTAGGTGGCTACGACCGCGCCTTCGCCTACCCCGGCTTCCTACCCGCATACATCCGACCACTCTTTTGCGAGGGGAAAGGCCCATTCCGATGGGTCGCGTTGTCCGGCGATCCTGCCGACATCGCGGTCACCGACCAGGTTGTCCTCGAGGAGTTCCCCGACGACGAACAACTCGCCAAATGGATCTCGTTGGCCGGCGAGAAGGTCGAGTACCAGGGCCTGCCATCGCGAATTTGCTGGCTCGGGTACGGCGAACGCCATCGCCTGGGTCTGCGATTCAACGAACTCGTCCGCACCGGCAAGGTCAAGGCCCCCATAGTCATCGGCCGCGACCACCTCGACTCGGGATCGGTGGCGTCTCCGTACCGCGAAACCGAAGACATGGCCGACGGCAGCGACGCGATCGCCGACTGGCCGCTGCTAAATGCACTCGTGAACACATGCTCTGGCGCAACCTGGGTGAGCATCCATCATGGCGGTGGCGTCGGCATCGGCCGCTCTATTCACGCCGGCCAGGTCTCGCTTGCCGACGGTACCGATCTCGGCGCGGAGAAGCTGGAACGAGTCCTGCTGAACGATCCGGCAACCGGCGT
>JBPCTU010000446.1:0-8728 GCA_051011515.1 Acidimicrobiales bacterium | reverse complement strand
ATCCAGATGCTGGAAGAAGACGGGCTCCTCGAAGACACCATCGTCATTGTGATCGCTGATCACGGACGCGACATGGTGCGGGCCAAGTTCGCGCTCTACGACGATGGCATCCACATACCTCTCGTTGTCCGCATTCCAGAGAAGTACCAGCCAGAAGGCTACGAAGCAGGCGGGGTCTGTGACGAAGTTGTCAGCGGAGTCGACATGATGCCCAGCATCCTGGCGACCCTCGGGATCGACATTCCCGACGATCTGCCCGGCGTGCCCTTCTTCGGACCCGACCGCAGCGAACGCGAGTTCGCGTTCGCTCACCGCGATCGTGTCGGCTCACACCTCGACCGCAGCCGGGCCGTCGTGACCAAGAAGTATCACTACGTACGCAACTTCATGCCCGAACAACCCGGCTACTGGCCGGCATCGCTGTACCGCGATTTCGAGATCGCCTACGACGGCATCCTCGACCAGATGCTGGAGCTACGCGCCGAAGGCAAGTTGACGCCCGAACAAGAAGAAGTAGTGGCCGAAACACGACCCGCCGAAGAACTCTTCGACCTCGAGAACGACCCCTACACGATGCACAACATCGCTGACGACCCCGAACACCTCGACGCTCTCCGTCAAATGCGAACCGCACTCAGACGGTGGATTGCCGACACCCAAGACAAAGGCTTCATCGGCGAAGACCCAGCCGAGGCCGCTAAAGGCGCGTGGGTGGTGCCCCTCTGGCTGCAACTCACAGGCGGAACCTACAACGCCGACGACTACGACGTATTCGCCCTACCCGTCGATGACGCATTCCGCGACATGCTCCGGTAAAGACCACCCCGCCAACCCCAGCCGGTGACTCCCGAGTGCACGCCGGCTGCAGCGCCGTCTAGACGCCCGACTAGTAGGTGGCGTAGTGGGCTTGCTGGCCTTTTCTGGCAGTGGTGATCGAAGCAATGTCGCCGAGGAAAGCCAACGCGACGAAGAACCAGCCAAGCGTCGAAACACCGTCACCGTTGTGGGCCAATGCGTAGACCAGGGTGGTCCAGGGTAGGAACACAAAACCCAGCACCGGAACGATCATGTTGTCGTAGGCGCGATCGACGAAGTTAGTAAAGATCCAGACGAACGCGAGCGCCACCCGGGGCCCGATGAGGCTCAACAACAAGACCATGCAACCCATGGGGTCTGTCCTTTCATGCGACGGGGCCACACTATTCGTTCCGTCGCGACCGCGCCCTGAGTCTGTCGAGCGTCGGCCCCAAGCCGGCAATGCCGCAAGCCGGGAAGTTACCCGGCGCCCGTAGTGTTGATGTTCAGACAGCTCATCCGGCATCCCGGCATGGGCGCCCTGAATCCCCACTGAGTGCTCGGCAGCGCAACTGCTGACGAGGAAGCCGGACAATCTGGAGGCATCAATGCGTGAGATCACCGTGCAGCGCGACATCCAAGCACCTCGGGCGGCTGTATGGGCGGTGCTTGCCGACTTTCCAAATATCAGCGACTGGAACACCGGAGTGAAGGCCAGCGCGGCGACCTCCGACGTTATCGAGGGCTTGGGTGCGACACGCCACTGCGAGCTCTCACCAATGGGTGGGCTGCACGAGACCATCGCCGGCTGGACTCCTGAGAGCCAGTTGGTGGTTCAGATCGACAAAGCATCGAAGTTGCCCATCAAGTCGGCAACAGTCACGTTCGACCTGATCGAAGGCGACGCAATCACGACGCCCACGACCGTTACCTATGCCTATGAAGCTCAGTTGGGAATGGGGCCGATGCTCGACAGGCAACTGACCAAGGGTTTCGGGGGATTCCTCGAGGATCTGGAGAAAGCGGCCTCCGACCGCTCGTGACCCGCGATTGTCCTGCCAGCTTCAAGTGACCCTGGGCGCGCACTTTACGCTGGCAGTAACCGGGTGAGATGGCTGCGAGGTGGCAGGTGAGTAGTTCGCTCCGACTACTAGCCCATAGGACGACTCACCCGATTGGTTAAAGGGCCCTGGAGCCCTTCCGCGCCCGAGTCTTACTCTGGGCCCACGGGCGACGAGGGAGACAGGGTGACGTCGGTACAACCCGATTGGGGCCGACCAGCGCGGCCCCCGGAGATCGACGAGGCGCAGCCAACTGCTGACGCGCCGACGGAGCACGAGGCTATCGATCGCGAGGAACCTGGTCGCTCTTCGTTGCCGCCTCCACCGGCAAGTCTTCCGATCGTTCAGTTTCGTTCCACCCTCCGCGTCACGCAGGTCCTTCAGGTTCTGCTGAGCGTCTCCATCATCATCTCGGCCATCTCGGCGGCATCAAGTCTCCGCGCGATCTTCCTCTTCTCATCGATACTCGCCGATCCGTTGTCGGTCGATCCGAGCGCGATCGACGCGGTCAACGACCGCGAGAGCGTCTTAGGCGCCCTACAGCCGCTGATGTTGATCCTTGTGGGCACCGGGTTCATCGTCTGGACGTCTCGTTGCTACAGGAACATGCCTTCCCTCGGCGCAACATCACGCCGCTTCAGCGAAGGATGGGCGATCGGTTCATGGTTGGTTCCGTTTCTCAATCTCGTACGGCCAAAACAGATCGTCGATGACATCTGGAGATCGAGTGATCCAGAACTAGAGGTCACGCGTCCGCGCCGCGGCAGCGCGGATTGGAAGGACCGGCCGGTCTCACCGCTCCTGCACTGGTGGTGGGCGGCCTACGTCATGATCGCGCTCGTCGCCTTGATGGCGACACTCACAAACGCGGGGGCTTCGGCGAGTTTTGCCGATAGTCGCCGATCAGCCGGATGGCTCACTGCTGCTGAGATCGTCGAGCTCGTGGCAGGCATCCTCGCGTTCGTGGTTGTGACGAAGACGTCGCGACGCATGGAGCATCGTGCCAGCCAAATCCGGACGCAGACACAATCCGGCGTCGACGGCGGCGACCTCACCCCGTGGTGGCGAAACCGAACATGGGCACCGCTCGTCTTCGCAACAGGTGTCTGTGCGCTGATCCTGCTCACTGGGCCGTGGGCCTTCGGACGACTCGATGCCGGTCGGATCGAAACCGCTTCTGGTCCGGGGAGCGAAGGCCCGCTAGGTGAAGGCGTGCTGGTGGGAGAACTTCGCCAGGGTGATTGCGCCAACCTCCCGAACGGCCTGGGGGCCTCCTCGCAGGAGGTGACGTCGATCCTCGCAGTCGAGGTCGTCGCCTGCCAGTCTCCGCACGACCTGGAGGTCTTCGCTCTCGACTCCTACCCGCAACAACCGGGGGTCGGTTATCCCGGTGACGAAGCGGTCACCCTCCAAGGTATAGGGCTCTGCGCGGGCGGGTTCGAGGAGTATGTCGGGGCTTCGTGGTTGGTCTCGGGCCTGGACATCTTCCTGATACAGCCCCAAGACCAGTCGTGGAGATTCGGAGACCGGGAGCTGATCTGCATGATCAGGCCACTCGACACGGGGCGTCTGACAGGGTCGAAGGAGGCCAGTGGTGGAGTCCTGACCGGGGCTCAGCGATCGCCATGGAGCTTGCAAGTCGGTGAGTGTTTCAACGATCCAGAACAGCTGGGCGGGCTGGTAGTGGAGATAGTCGACTGCCGCCGCCCCCATGACAACCAGGTGTACTCGGTAGTCGAACATCGTGCTGGGGTCGGCGAGCCCTATCCCGGAGACGGTGTCATCTCGGCGTTCGCGGCTCAGGAGTGCGCCACGAGTTTCGAGATCGAGGTGGCGCCCGGCCTTTCACCGAACATCGACTTCGGGACATACGCGCGCCCCTTCGAAGTGGCCTGGGACGGTGGATCCCGAACGGTCGTTTGTGCGCTGTGGAGCCGTGACGGAGCAAAGCTCCAGGACTCTTCGTTGGCGGGGTCCTGAACAAACCAGCACCCATAGCTGCTTGCAGATGTGGGACCGCTCGGCGGGGATGTGCCTATGCTGTCGCCTAGCCACTCATGCCAATGCCAGGTGTGGCTCGAGTCGAGAAGGATGGCGCCATGAAGAGATTGCTCACTTTGGCTTTGACCGCTGCGATGATGGTTCTCGTATTCGCCTCGCCGGCGAATGCTCAGGACGACCCTGTTATCGGTACTGTGACCTCCGATCCGGCGAGCGTTCCCGAAGCTGGCGAGTACACGCTCGTAGCGACGGGAGAGGGTTTCATTCCGGACTCGATGATCCTTCTCGGTGCATGTGTTGCACCCGGTGACGTGTTGGTGCCGGGCGTGTCGACCCCCGAGGAGGTCAGCGAAGCAGGGTTCTCCATCGACCCTCTCGCCGACTGTGACCTCGACACCACGCAGTCGGTCACCGTAGATGCCGATGGCAACTTCACCGCCGAATGGACGGGCGAGGTTGCCGACAACTTCTTCTTCAGCGCCGGCGCTCTCGATGGATCCCAGGCCGGCGCGGCCTGGATACCCGTAGGCGCCGTCGAGGAGGGCGGCGGCGAAGAAGGCGAGGGGGAAGAGGCTACTGAAGAGCCTGAACCGGAGCCCGAGCCAGAACCGATCAGCGAAGGCGAAGAGGAGGAGTTGGCCAACACCGCCGTCAACTCCGACCTCGTTGTTGTGTTCGGCGTAGGCCTGCTGGCAGCCGGCACGTTGACCCTGGCCACGACCCGCCGGCGGTTCATAGACTGATTCCGACGTTGTTCGAGGGCAGGGATTCGACCCCTCGCCCGTCCAACCGCTGAATCTGTGAGATACCGTCGACGACGATGCGCGCAGCCATCTTCGACCTCGACCGCACGCTGCTCCCCGGTGCCTCTGGCCCGACGATCTCGGCCGCGCTGCACAAGGTAGGGCTCACCGGCGGACCAGTTCCGGGCCAGGCGCTTGCCTTCAAGTTTTTCGACCTCTTTGGCGAAAACCGGGCGACGATGACCTTGGCCAGACAAGGGGCGCGGGCAGCGCGAGGTTGGGCACGCCCGGTCGTACAGCAAGCGGCCTCCATGGTCGGCCCCCAGCTCGTCGAGATGGTTCAACCGTGGGCACATACCTCCCTGGCCCGACACCGCGCCCAAGGCGACCAGCTGGTGCTGGCGACGACCACTCCGTTCGATGTCCTCGAACCTTTCGCCGAAGCGATGGGGTTCGACCATGTGGTCGCCACACGATACGGCGCCGTAGACGACGTTTACGACGGCTCGATCGACGGGCACTTCGTGTGGGGCCCTGGGAAACTCCGGGCAGTCCGCCAGCTTTGTGAGGTCGAGGGCATCGACCTCGGTGAGTCCTCGGCATACTCCGACAGCTACTTCGATGTACCCCTGTTGAACGCCGCTGGGCATCCAGTCGCAGTCAACCCAGACCCACGATTGGTCGCAGTCGCTGCGCTACGGCAATGGCCGATCAGGCATCTCGACGCTCCACCCAAAGTGCCGAAAGTCCTCGGACGCGAACCCCAGGAGTTCCTGATTCCGTTCATGCGACACGGGCTGTTCCAACTCGGGAACGTCAAGCTCGAGGGGCTCGAGAACATACCGACCGAGGGACCCGTAATTCTTGCCGTCAATCACCGCAGCTACTTCGACCCCCTGGCCATCGGATACGCACTTGCCACCGTCGGGCGGCCCGCACGGTTTCTGGCGAAGTCCGAGTTGTTCGACACGCCGGTCGTCAAAGAGGTCATCGAGGCAATGGGCACGATCCCGGTGCAGCGAGGGTCGGGGAGCGACGGGCCACTGAAGCAGGCCGCCGAGGCGATCGAAGCCGGCGAAATCGTCGTGATCCTGCCCCAAGGCACCATTCCGCGAGGTAAGGCGTTTTTCGATCCAGAGCTCGACTTCAAGCCTGGCACGGCCCGCCTGGCGAAGCTGACTGGCGCCCCCGTGGTGCCTATGGGGTTGTGGGGTACCGAAGCTGTGTGGCCACGAAACGCGAAGCTCCCCAAACTTTCACCTGCCTGGGACCAACCGTCGGTCAACGTCGCCGTGGGTCCGCCAGTCGAGCTGGAGTTGGACGGGAAGAAGTCCGACACGTTACGTATTCGGGACGCCGTCGTGGCGCTGTTGCCCGACGAAGCTCGACAATCGCGTGAACCCACCGAGGCCGAGTTGGCGGCGACGATGCCGAAGGGCGCAGGCGGCTAAGCGACTAAGTCGCCGTCCTGCTGCGTATGACGTTGAGAGCCGAACCAGCCTTGAACCAGTCGATTTGATCCTCTGACATCGTGTGGTTGGCCTGCAAGGTCCAGGGTTCTCCTGAGGGCGGAGTGACCTCCACCGTGACCGGCTGGTCGGGGGCGAGGTCGGCCAGTGCCCGGACTGCGATTCGGTCGTCTTCACCGATCCGGTCGTAGTCGCCTGGGTCGGCGAATGTCAGGGGCAACATGCCCTGCTTTTTGAGGTTGGTCTCGTGGATACGGGCGAAACTTCGCGCCATCGCCACCAGACCGAGCCGGAATCTCGGCTCCATGGCGGCGTGCTCGCGGCTGGAACCTTCACCCATGTTCTCGTCGCCGATGACAACCCAGGGTTGGCCCGCTCCGTGGTAGGCCTGCGCCATGTCGGGGAACGCCTGGGTCTCGCCAGTCAACTGATTCTTGCCGTAGCCGACCTCGTAGCCGTCGTAGGCGTTGACCGCTCCGAGGTAGAGGTTGCCCGAGATGTTCTCGAGGTGGCCGCGGTATCGCAACCACGGTCCCGCCATCGAGATGTGGTCGGTGGTGAACTTGCCCTTGGCCTTGACGAGAACTGGCAGGTCCTCGTAATCGTTGCCATCCCAAGCCGGGAAGGGTTCCAGTACCTGCAGCCGGCTGGAAGAAGGTGAAACGACTACGTCGATGCCTTCGCCCGATTCGGGTGGAGCCACAAAAGTGGTCTCGCCCGGGTCGAAACCCTGTGGTGGTAGCTCTATGCCGACAGGTTCGCTCAGCTGAACCTGCTCACCTCGGTCATTCGTCAGAGAGCCCGAGATGGGATCGAAGTCGACGGTACCCGCCAGGGCAAGCGCAATGACCGTCTCTGGCGACGTTACGAAGGCCAGGGTGGCGGCGTCGCCATCGTTGCGTTTTGGGAAGTTCCGGTTGTACGAGGTCACGATGACGTTGGGCTGTCCCTCGACGTGGCCCTCCTCTTCGGACCGGTCCCATTGGCCGATACATGGCCCACATGCGTTGGCCAGGACTGTGGCACCCAGAGCCTCGAGATCCTGAAGCAGACCGTCCCTGGTGATCGTGGCCCGGATCTGTTCGCTTCCGGGTGTCACCATGAGCTTGGTTTTGGCTGTCAGACCCTTCGCGACGGCCTCACGCGCAATGCTCGCGGCCCTCGTGATGTCTTCGTAAGACGAGTTGGTGCAGCTTCCGACGAGCGCGGCGCTTATCTCGAGAGGCCAGTCGTTCTCTTTCGCCTCTTGGCCCAGATCCTTGACCTCACGGGCCAGGTCCGGCGTATGGGGTCCATTGATATAGGGGCGCAGCGTGTCCAGATCGATCTCGATGACCTCGTCGAAGGACCTTCCGGGGTCGGTCAGGACCGCATCGTCGGCTCGCAGGTGATGGGCGACAGCGTTGGCGGCATCAGCGACGTGTTCGCGCCCGGTGCTCTTGAGGTAACGCTCGACGGCGTCGTCGTAGCCGAATATCGAAGTAGTTGCCCCGATCTCGGCCCCCATGTTGCAGATCGTCGCCTTGCCGGTGCAACTGATGCTGTTCGCGCCGGGGCCGAAGTACTCGACGATGGCCCCAGTGCCACCCTTGACGGTCAGAATCTCGGCGACCTTCAGGATTACGTCCTTGGGGGCCGCCCAGCCGCTCAACGAGCCCGTGAGGTGTACGCCGATCAGCTTCGGCCAGCGAACATTCCAGGGGAAGCCGGTCATCACATCGACGGCGTCGGCACCGCCGACCCCGATGGCGATCATGCCGATGCCGCCACCGTTGGGTGTATGGCTGTCGGTCCCAATGATCATCCCTCCAGGGAATGCGTACTGCTCCAGGACGACCTGATGGATGATGCCGCTGCCAGGCCCCCAGAACCCGCCGCCATACCGAGCGCTCACGCTCTCCAGGAAGTCGTAGACCTCTTCGTTGTTGTTCACCGCAGCGAGCAGATCCCTCTTGCCGTCCTCGCGCGCCTGAATCAGATGATCGCAGTGGGTCGTGGTTGGAACTTGGACCTCATCGAGGCCTGCGGTCATGAACTGGAGCCACGCCATTTGCGCGGTCGCGTCCTGCATCGCCACTCGGTCGGGTCGAAGGTCCACGTAACTTTCGCTCCGGACCAGTTCCTGGTCTGGCCGATCGAGGTGGTTGACCAACACCTTTTCCGCCAAGGTCAATGGCCGATCGAAGCGCTCACGAGCGGCTCCCACCCGCTCGTCTAGGGTGGAATACACCCCTTGGATGAGTTCGATTGAAGTGCTGGCAGCAACAGCCATGGCCTACTCCTGGTCGGTAATCGCGATGGTCCGCCGACATCGGGCTTGAATACAAGTATAATACAAGTGTGGCCGTCAGGGAACAACCACCGAAGTCTCGCTCGATCCGTTATCGCGTCATAGCCGAGACCCTTCGAAGCCGCATCGAAGCGGGCGAGCTGGGACCGGGCCAAGTTCTTCCGAGCGAGTCATCACTGTCCAGCGAGTTCGACGCCAGCCGGGTGACAGTCAGGAAGGCCCTCGAGCTACTTCGCGAGGACGGCCTGTTGTCGTCCCAACAAGGTGCGGGCTGGTTCGTGGCCGTTGACCCACTCCGCCAGTCGTTGGGGCGGCTCGGAACGATCGAAGCCCAGCTTCAAGACTCTGACCGGTCCTCTGAGAGGCAGA
>JBPCTU010000445.1:0-4301 GCA_051011515.1 Acidimicrobiales bacterium | reverse complement strand
GCGGCTCAGGTCGATGGCGCGATCCTCGTGGTTTCGGCGGCCGATGGCCCCATGCCTCAGACCCGTGAGCACGTACTGTTGGCACGCCAGGTCGGCGTTCCCAAGATCATCGTGGCCCTCAACAAGGTCGACATGGTCGACGACGATGAACTCATCGAGCTTGTCGAGATGGAAGTTCGTGAACTGCTCGACGAGTACGAATTCCCTGGTGACGACACCCCGATCATGCCGGTTTCTGCGCTCAAGGCTCTTGAGGGCGATGCAGACTCTGCGGCACAGGTGCTCGCGCTGATGGAACAGGTAGACACCTACATCCCCGAGCCCGTACGTGAGATCGACAAGCCGTTCCTCATGCCGATCGAAGACGTATTCTCGATCACCGGTCGTGGCACGGTTGTTACCGGCAAGGTCGAACAAGGCGCCATCCACACGGGCGACACCATCGAGATCGTCGGCATCAAGGACACCCAGAGCACCACATGCACCGGGGTCGAGATGTTCCGCAAGCTGCTCGACGAAGGTCAGGCAGGCGACAACATTGGTGCGCTCCTCCGAGGAATCGACAAGGAACAGGTCCAGCGCGGCCAGGTCCTCGCGGCACCGGGAAGCATCACCCCTCACACCAAGTTCGAGGCCGAGGTATATGTCCTCACCAAGGAAGAGGGTGGCCGTCACAAGCCGTTCTTCTCCAACTACCGGCCGCAGTTCTACTTCCGGACCACCGACATCACCGGCATGATCGAACTCCCTGACGGGACTGAGATGTGCATGCCCGGCGACAACACCAAGATGACCGTCGAGCTGATCAACCCGATCGCCATGGACGAGGGTCTCAGGTTCGCGATTCGAGAAGGTGGCCGCACAGTCGGCGCCGGCGCCGTCACGAAGATCCTCGAGTAGTCGCATGGCTCAAAAGATCCGCATCCGGCTGAAGGCTTACGACCACGAGGTCATCGACCAGTCGACCAAGAAGATCGTTGAGACCGTCAAGCGGACTCAGGCCGACATTCGGGGTCCCATTCCGCTGCCGACCGAGAAGCACCGCTACACGGTGATTCGTTCACCGCACAAGTACAAGGACTCGCGCGAACACTTCGAGATGCGGATCCACAAGCGGTTGCTCGACATCGTCGAGCCTTCGCCCAAGACAGTCGACTCGCTACAGCGGCTCGACCTGCCTGCCGGCGTCGACATCGAGATCAAGATCCAGCAGTCTTGACGCCGGCTCGGACGGTGGTCCGAGGCCAGCGCAAGACCTGACGAAAATCTGATGGGAGAGGCCGCCGAGAGGCGGCCTCTCTGCGTTGAGGGGTTGGCCGTCGCTCCGTCGGCGCCGCCGTAGCGCTCTTCAGCCCCGCCGGTACCACCGTCGTCGCGGTTGGTCCGGGTCATCGGCGTGAGTCGGGGCCGCCAGCCCGGTCTCGGGCGCGACCTCGTGTACCAGCCCTCGTTCATGGAGGTAGGTGGACGTGAAGGCTTGAAAAACTGCCGCCGCCGGTAGCGCCAACAACGCACCCACGACGCCCAGAACCGCGGCTCCGCCTATGACCGCACCGAATGCGACGGCAGGGTGCAACTCCATGGTGTGAGCGGTTATCGGTGGAGCAAACACGTAGTTCTCCAACTGCTGATACGCGAAGACGGCGATGAAGACCCACAGAGCTGTGATGGGGTCGTCGAGAAGAGCGATCAGTATCGGCAACGCGCCCGCAATGTAGGTGCCCACTACGGGGATGAACTGGCTCATGACGCCGACCCAGAGAGCAAGCGGCAATGGGAAGGGAATGCCGATGATTACGAACGCGATCCAGTGGAAGATGAAGGAAGCGATGGCCAGGATCGTCCGCGAATAGATGTACCCGCCGGTCTTCTCGATCGCCAGGTCCCAGATGCGCAGCACGGTCATCTGACGTTCAGGAGGTAGCAGAGAGCAGATGCTGCGACGCAGGCGCGGCCCGTCAGCGACCATATAGAAGGTGAAGAGTGCGATGGTGAAGATTTGGAGCAGGAGGTTGAGCGCGGTGGTGCCGAGCCCGACCAGGTCTCCTGCCAATCGGGTTGCGAGTGTTGCTGCCGCGCCACCTTCCTGGAACTCCCGGATCAGGTCGTCGGTATCGAGTTCGATCCCGAGGCTGTCGTTGGCCCAGATCTCTATGTCTTCGATGTAGCCAGGAGCGTCGCCAACGAACTCATCGACCTGATCGGCCAGAAGTGATCCGATTGCCCAGCCGAATCCGGCCAAGGCGACGCCGATCACCGCAAAGACCAACAGCGTTCCGATGCCCCGGCGCACGCCAAGTCGTTCGAGACGGTTGACGGCGGGCTCGATGGCGAACGACAGGAAGAGCGAGACCAGAATGAGGATCAACAGGGGCTCGAGCCTCTGAAGCAACCAAAAGAGGGCGTAGAGGGTCCCAAACGCGCCGAAAAACAACAGGATCGCCCGCGGTACCCAACGTGGCATTCGGTCGTCCGGGGCGGGCTCGAGACCGTGGTCCACCACGTCGCCACGGTAGTTCCGTCGCTTGGTCAGGCCGTGCATGCGGCGTTCTCATCGCCTCGCTCAAGGAATGAGAATGCTCGAGCGAGCAAGGATTTGCGCGGCAGTGGTATCGGTCTTCGCCACCGATATGCTTGCTTCTTGCGTGTCCGCCAGGCGGACAACCAAACCGACGTCCGTACAGGCCTCGGCCCGACAGCCAAGGAACCGCACGGCAAAACTTAGATCACGCTCCGCTGGGCCTTGCTCCTGCGGAGTGTTCGCGTGAGGGGGTGCCCGCCCCGGTTTTCCGGACCAGCGGTACCCACTCGAGCAGCAGCACGGAAGAAGAGGCCATCGATATGGCGAGCAAAGCGATTGTCGGCGAGAAGGTCGGCATGACTCAGGTTTGGGACGAAGAGAACCGTGTCGTCCCGGTGACCGTGCTCAGGGTCGCGCCCTGTCGCGTCGTGCAGGTCAAAACAGCGGACTCCGACGGGTACAGCGCTCTCCAGGTGACCTTTGGTCATCGCGACAGCGACAAGGTCAACCAACCCCAAGCCGGCCACTTCGACAAGGCCGGCGTCGACCCCGGGAAGAAGCTCGTCGAGCTACGACTAGACGACGTCAGCGAGTACGAGGTCGGTCAACAGATCGGTGTCGATGTTCTGAGCGACGGCGATCTGGTGGATGTCACCGCAGTCAGCAAGGGCAAGGGTTTCGCCGGGGTCATGAAACGTCACGGCTTCTCCGGCCAGCGGGCCAGCCACGGAGCTCACAAGGTGCACCGCAAGCCTGGAGCAGTTGGCCAGTGTGCAACTCCATCGCGGATCTTCAAAGGAAAGAAGATGCCCGGCCGGATGGGACAAACCAAGGTGACCACCTTGAACCTCGAGGTAGTCAAGGCGGACGCCGAGCGCGATCTGCTCTTGATCAAGGGGTCGGTCCCAGGGGCCAGAGGAGCCACGGTCGTGGTCCGCAACGCGGTCAAAGCCCCGGTTGGAGGCGAGTCCTGATGTCGAAGATCGATGTTCTGACGGCAACGGGAAGCAAAGCCGGTACCGCCGATCTGGACGACGCTGTGTTCGGCATCGAACCGAACACGAGCGTCATGCACCAGGTCGTGACGGCGCAATTGGCGGCGCGGCGAGCGGGAACTCACTCCACGCTGACGCGTCGTGAAGTCCGTGGTGGCGGCGCCAAACCCTGGAAGCAGAAGGGCACCGGCCGCGCTCGGGCGGGCTCGTCGACGGTGCCACAGTGGCGTGGCGGTGGGGTCGCGATGGGGCCGAAACCCCGAGACTACGCGCAGAAGACGCCCAAGAAGATGAAGCGGCTGGCGCTCTACTCGGCACTCTCGGACCGGGCCGCCGAAGACAACGTCGTCGTGGTCGACGCATGGAACTTCGAAGCTCCTCGCACTCGCGACGCGAAGGCAGCACTAGAGGCGATCGGCCTCGAAGCTGAAAAGGTTCTGGTGGTCGTCGAGGCCACCGACGAGATGGCTTGGAAGTCCTTCCGCAACCTGCCGCTGGTGCATGTCGTCACTCCGGGCGAGTTGAACACCTACGACATCCTGGTGGCCGACAAGGTCGTGTTCACCCAAAACACCCTCCCCACCGCTGCAGCAGCAGCCGCCGCTGGAAGTGGCTCGGAAGCGGTCGCTGAAGAGGTTGATAACGAATCGGAAGCCGCTGAAGAGGCTGATGACGATTCGGCCGGCACTGAGGCCGCCGATAGCGATTCGGAGGACAGAGAAACCGAGTCGGGCGCGTCGGCGCAGGCCGACAGCGAAGATGCCGACAATGAAGCAGAGTCGGCC
>JBPCTU010000444.1:0-4320 GCA_051011515.1 Acidimicrobiales bacterium | reverse complement strand
CTCCGGGGCCCCTGCCCCGTCGACCTGTATGTGCGCTCTGCCCATGCCCCTCCGACCTGTGTGTTCGCGCTGCCCCATGCAGCGTCGACCTGTGTGTTCGGCTTCTTGCAGGGTGGAGGTGTCCTGCCGCTAGACGTTCGCGTCCGAGCTGTGGCTGGAGAGACTCCCAGGTGCCTGTTGGTCGACAGCGCGCTCCTTGTCGATCGGGTTTTTGATGCGGAGGTGGAGGGACAATACGGCCATCCAGACTGCGATTGCGCCGGCAACGTGGACGGCTACCAGCAGGGCCGGAACGCCGGCGAAGTACTGCACGTAGCCCACCGCCGCCTGGGCCACTACGACCGCGACCAAGGACTGGGCACCCCGGAAGATGTCAGTCGGTCCGTTTCGAACGCGGACGGCGAACCACACAACCGCTGCGAGAAAGACCATCACGGTGACGCCGTGCACCTGAGCCACATCCGAAACCTCGAACGGGAGCCTCTCGACCTCCAGTTCGTCGAGCTCGAGGCCGGAGACATCGACGCCCTGAGCCTCCAGGGCATCGCGGGTTTCGGCCGTTTCCGAGCCGCTGTGGGGCCCGGAGCCGGTCACGAAGGTGCCGGTGACGAGGACGACGACAGACAGGGGGGTCAACACTCTGCAATGCCACAACACCCTTGGCAGCGACCGCTCTGGTGGGTCGACGTCAGCCATACCAGCGCGGTGGTAGAGCACCATGCCGTTCCAGATCAACACCATCGACAGCAGGAAGTGGCCCATCACGAGTTGTGGAGGGAGGTGTTCACGCACCACCAGAGCGCCGAGCAGGATCTGCGCAATCACGCCGGCGACCAGCCCCCATGCCCACAGAGTGAGGTCGCGCCTCTGGGGAACCCGCCACATTGCGCCGAGGACCGCCGCCACGACAGCGATCGAGACGAGCCCCGTGATCACGCGGTTGACGAACTCGACCATGGCGTGGACATCGTCGACCTCGGCGATCAACTGGTCTTCCTCGCACGTCGGCCAGTCGCTGCAGCCGAGCCCGGACCCGGTCAAACGCACAGCGGCGCCAGTGACGATTATCACTGCCAACAGAGCAAGGGCAACGCCAGTCACCTGGCGGTACCGTCCCGGGCTCAACGACATGCGGCGCACGCTTCAAGTCCACCACGCGAGTGCCGCAGGTGGCACACCGGTTGGGCCGAGTTTCATGGCGAATGCTTGGTACAGGGAGTGCTGCGCCCCTAGCCTGCTCGATGTGCAGGTCGCCGTTCCTCAGCCGTTAACGCGCACGCGTCGCATTGGGGCGTTCGTAGCGCTGACCAAGCCCAGGATCATCGAACTGCTTTTGGTCACAACGGTCCCGACGATGATCGTCGCCGAGGGTGGATTGCCCAGCCTCTGGCTCGTCACCGCCACGGTCCTGGGTGGAGCGCTCGCCGCCGGCGGTGCGAACGCGATCAACATGTATGTCGACCGCGACATCGACCGACTCATGGAACGGACCAAGGGCCGGCCCTTGGTAACCGGCGCAGTGAGGCCGACCGAAGCGCTCATCTTTGCCGTCGCTCTCGAGATCGCTGCGTTCTTGTTCCTTTGGGGTGCCGTAAACTTGCTCAGCGCTGTCCTGGCGCTGGCGGCATGCCTCTTCTACGTGTTCGTCTACACCCTGTGGCTCAAGCGGACCTCGCGCTGGAACATCGTCATCGGCGGCGCGGCCGGAGCAATGCCGGTACTGATCGGCTGGTCAGCCGTCACCAACAGTCTCGCCTGGGCCCCGCTGATCCTGTTCGGCGTCATCTTCTATTGGACTCCGCCGCACTTCTGGGCGCTCGCGATCAAGTACCGCGACGACTACTCCGCTGCCGACGTTCCGATGCTCCCATCGGTTGTCTCGATCCGAGAGACCGCCGTGAGGATGCTGTATTACACAGTGGTGCTCATCGGTCTCACCATCGCCTTCGCTCCCGTTGCAGACATGGGTGCGATCTACTTGGTGAGCGCGATCGTGCTCGGCGTTGCCTTCCTGGTCTTGACCTACGCGGTACTGCGCGATCAGGACTCTCGGTCGGCCATGCGCCTGTTCAGCTACTCGATCACTTACGTGACCCTGCTCTTCGGCGCGATGGCCGTCGATGAGTTGGTCCGCAGCGGCCTTTGATCCACGGTCTCCCCGCCCCGAATTTCTTGCCGATAGTTCGGCCCGGCGTATCGCCGCTGTGTACAGTCGGGCGCTGTAGAACGCACTCCTGGGAGGTGGGCCGCGTAGGCTTTGTCGAGCCGTGCCGCGGGTTTCCTCCCTTTGCCGCCAGCCTGGTCCCCAGTATCGCATGACTGTCACAGAAGAACGCCCCGAGGTGGTCGCTGAGACCGAGACCGAGGAGGCTGCGAACCCATACGAGGCGACTGGTTTCGCCGGTGCCCTCTCGACGGGCGACCACAAGGCGCTGGGCCGGATGTACGTCGTGTTCGGCCTCGTGGGTGGGTTGCTGGCTTTCGTACTCAACTTCATGGTGTCGTTGGAACGGACGCAGATCGATTCGGTGTCCGTCCTCGACTGGGGCGGCGACATCAACCAGACGTTCTTCCAGGCATGGAGCTTGAGTCGAACCTCGTTGCTGTTCTTCTGCGTGGTGCCGCTCATCCTCGGCTTGGCCACCTACATCGTCCCGTTGCAGGTCGGCGCACCATCGATCGCATTCCCGCGCGCCGCTGCCGCAGCGTTCTGGGCTTGGGTCATCGGGATGGGTATCCACGTGGCGACGGTGTTCGTCGACGGCGGAGTCGGCCGACCAGAGCTCCCGGAGGGTTTCACCCAAGTCCAGGGCCCTGACCCCGAGGCCGCCGAGCTTTCGGTGTTGTCGATCGGCATGGTGAGCATCGCAGTGTTGCTGGCCGCCATCTGCATCATGGTGACCGTTGTGACACAGAGGCCCGAGGGGATGACGCTCTACGACGTTCCTTTGTTCTCGTGGTCGATGCTCGTGGCCGGCGGTGTCTGGTTGCTGAGCATCCCGGTCTGGTTGGCGAACCTTGCGATCATCTGGGGCGACTTCCGCGGCACCGACGCCCAGTTGTTCGGCCAGGTCGAGCAGATGTGGGGGCAAGTCGGTTGGTTGTGGTTGCAGCCGATGATCTTCGCGTTCGCGATCCCGGTCCTCGGAATCGTCGGCGAGATCGTGCCCGTCGCCGTGGGCAAACGCCAACGCGGTTACTGGGTCCAACAGGCTTCCATCGCTTCGCTGGGAATGTTGTCGTTCGGCGCCTGGGTGCAGCCTTACTTCAATCCCAACGTCACCCAGCAGGCTTTGTTCGTGGTCATGGGATTGTTGCTGATCGTGCCCATCTTGAGCTTCTTCGGCGGTCTCTCCGACACGTTGGTGAAGGGAACTCCAAAGCTGACGGCCCACTTCATCGTGGGGATGCTTGCGATGATCACGCTCATCACCGCAGCGGCCACAGCGGCGCTACACGTACTGGGACCGGCACTCGGTGTCGTGCGCGAGATCGACGAGGACTGGTTGTCGGGCTTGATCGACCCCTTGGAAGACCTTCAGGGAACCGTCATCGCCACGGCTGTGATGCAGTTCGCTTTGGTAGCAGCCGTGATGGGAGCCATCGCTGGGCTCTATTACTGGGGTCCGAAGATGTTCGGTCGCACGCTGCTGGCCCCCGTCGGAATTCTTGGTGGCTTGACAGTCTTCGGCGGCGCAATGGTTCTTGGTATCGCCAACGTCGTCAACGGATTCCTCGACGAGGGCGATCACGTCTATCTGCCCAACGCCTACGACGACGTGTGGGACTCGGGCGCGGTCGAGACGTTCAACGTCATCGGCGCGATCGGAGCATTGTTGCTGATCGCTGGGCTGGCCTTGGTGGTTGTCGATGTCCTGGCGGCATTGTTCAGGGGGGTCGACGAAGACGAGGACATGAGCGACCCTTGGGATGGTCACACTCTCGAATGGGCCACCACGTCGCCGCCGCCGATTGGGAACTTCGACGTGGCGCCGGTCGTGTTCTCTGAAGCGCCACTGCTCGATGTGCGCGACGCTGCGGACGACGAGGCGGAGGTCTGATGGCTGACTCCACATTGAATCTGCCCGCCGCCCCGCAGGTCAGGGGCAGGACCCTGCTCGTTGCGACCTGGCTCGCTGTCGCGGCAGTGGTTATGTATTTCGCCGGCCTTTTCGGTGTGTACTTCCAGCGCCGCGCTTTCTTCCGTGGTGACAACGTCGAGTGGATTCCGGAAAGCGCAAACATTCAGCTGACAGCCCCCGGCATGATCATGTGGACGTTGCTGCTCGGTTGCGCCGTTGTGCAGTGGGCCGTGTACTC
>JBPCTU010000443.1:0-9086 GCA_051011515.1 Acidimicrobiales bacterium | reverse complement strand
GTCTTGGTGATGAACGAGAAGGTCCGATCATCGAAGATCGTGATCTCGACTGGGACTACCTGACCACGCTTGTCCTCGGTCTTGGCGTTGTACTCCTTACAGAAGTCCATGATGGCCACACCGTGGGGGCCCAAGGCCGTGCCCACTGGAGGCGCAGGCGATGCCTGGCCGGCCGGAATCTGGATCTTCACGACCGCAGCTACTTGCTTCTTTGCCATGTTCTGTTCCCGAACTCTCCCCCGCCGGTCATGGTCGGTGCGAACGCCGACGCCGACGAGCAAGACCTGTTCGGACTCCTCGTTCCGTGCTCAGTGCCGGCAGACGGACTCGTCTCACCGGTGTTTGCAGTCGCCCAGTCTGCCGGGCTGAGACGTCGGCAACAACCCGTCCCCTCAGGTGTGGTCACCCACGCCGTCTCGCCGCCAGTAGAGCTACCCCACTGTTGGCCATTCAGCCGGCGAGGCTCACGTCCGGATCGGCTGCCGCCAGCTCGCCACGTTTGCCCTCGTTCATGCGGCGGTAGAGGTCACAGATTGCGGAGCTGGCCGTGCGCTCACACATACTCGGCACGACCGCATGAACAGAACACGCCACGGTTGCCTTGGCCAAGGTGCGAGCAAATCCGCCGGCAACCTTGAGATGCTCCATGTAGGTCTCGCCCACCGATGCCGGGTGTTCGGTGAACTGTCGTCGAAGAGTCATGCCAAAGCTCATGGTTTCACGGTACGGCAGCACCAGCGCACGATTCTGGCTAATTTTGGCTGATCCTATGCAACCTTGTCTCTGTCTGGTCTAGCAATCTCATGTATTGCGCATTAATCTTCTAATGTGGACCAAGTTGATCAGGAAATTGTGCGTTTACTGCAAGAAGACGCCGGACTATCAGCGAGAGAGATAGCCGATCGCGTGAACCTGACTCCAACACCTTGCTGGCGTCGCATCCAAAGGCTGGAGCGCAGCGGGATTCTGACGCGAAGGGTCGCGTTGGTCGATCCATCCGCGGTCAACCTGAACGTCTCGGCACTCGTGCACATCAGGACCAACCGGCACAACGCGGCCTGGTTGGACCAGTTCACATCCGCGATCGACGGGTTCCCCGAAATCGTGGAGGCCTATCGGACCAGCGGCGAGGTCGACTACATGCTGCGGGTAGTTGTTCCCGACATGGAGGCCTACGACGCGTTTTACAAGCGGCTGATCGAAGAGGTCGAGTTGTACGACGTGCGGACCATCTTCGTCATGGAAGAGATCAAACGGACCACAGCGTTGCCCCTCAAGTACCTGGCTTAGCCAACACTCATAGGGGCACGTCGACGACGGTGACGGTGCCGGCGGTTCCGTCGATCTCCACGATCGACCCATCGGGGATGCGTTTGGTCGCGTCCTCGACCGACACCACACAGGGCAGCCCCAGCTCTCGGCTGACGATGATCGCGTGACTGATCTGTCCGCCGACGTTGACGATGACCCCATCGACGGCCATGAACAACGGAGTCCATGCCGGATCGGTCAGAGGCGCCACCATGATGTCCCCGGGCCCCAACCCACCCGGGTCCCCAGGATCGAGAACGATCCGAGCTCGACCCCGAATCGTGCCCGGTGAACCCGATACGCCGACCAGGGTCTCACCTTTGGCCGCAACCGTCGCCGATACCTCGCTGCGGCGTGGCCACTGGTTCAGCGGTGGTACTCGAGCGTCCGCGATGATGAACGGCGGCTCGAGGTCCCATAACTCGAGCCAGGCCTCATACCTTTCCGCCAACAGGTCGGTGAATTCTCCGGGTGAGGCGATGAAATTCTCCAGCTCGGCATCGGTGAGCATCCATATGTGTTCGCGATCCCTGATCATCCCGGACTCGTAGTGACGGCGGCCGAGCTCCAGGAACACCATCCGACATTCATGCACAACCTTGACGATTGTTGTCTTCGTGCGCTCGCGGAAGATCATCATGTTCCCGCCCACCAGAGCAGCTTCGAACATTCCGGACAGTTCTTCATCACCCAACGCGTCGAGGCGTTCTCGCATCTCAGCTACCAACTGGCGACGTTCCCCGGCCAGCTGTTCGGCTCGAAGCTGGGGCGCTTGGTCGTCCTCTTGGTGACGAACCCTGTCGACAGCAGCCAGCGCGAGCTCGGGCCGGGTCTCCCAGGTCGGAGCCGAGAACTCCCACTCATTCGGACCTCGCGAGCCGAATTCCCGAATGAACCCCTCCCACAACGGTTGCAGCTGGCTCCATTCAGAAACGGTCTCGAGCCGATCCAGAAGTCCTTCGAGACCCGCATCGAATGCTGCTGTCATCTCGGGAGACGCCCGTACGATCCGCGACATCTCCCAGAGCGCATAAGAAGGTGCCGCGGAATCGACATCGCCCAAACCCGCCAGAAGCCGCATCGGAACACTGGGGTCGTCAACAGCCGCTCCGACCGCCGCGAGCATCGCCGGCGCCATGCCCGACGAACTTGAGGACACGAAATGTTGACTGAACATCTCGACCAGCAACGGTTGCGCCGATCGAGCGCGTTCGAGGAGCGCTGCGTCGCTCAACTCCGCGAGATCCGGCCGACCGTCGCGCAAGGCGTTGGCCACGGCCCGATCATCGTCGAGTTGGGGCCACTCCGACGTCGACATGACCCAGGCTACGTGGGCCTCGATCTTCGGTAGTAGGTGCGGTTTCTGGTCATCAGGATGTTCGACATAAGCCGGGACATCGGGATGATCACCGAAGAACGCGAGATCGAGCTGTTCCACCGTGATGCCCGGATTACGCACAGCCTGCATGCGGATCGTGCTCAGGTTGATGTAGAAGTACCCGCCGTAGACGCCGTAGATCTCGGGAATCTCGGAGTCGTACTCTTCGAGTTCATAAAGCCCGGTCCGAACCGAGCCCAGGGCCGCCCCATGGATGATGCCGTTGTCCCACGCGAACTTCTGACACAGCGGACTCTGCGGCGTTGGTATCACCTCGCCGGCGTTGGCCCGCGTCTGGTGGGGCCAGCGAGGGTTTGGTGTGTAGTCCGTGAACCAGCGGTCGTCCATGCTGGAAGTGTCGCAGGCAGTGCCCGAAGGTGCCAGCGGCTGCCACCGGGGTCTACTGACGGGACAACTTGGTGATGAGGTTTAGCCTAGAGCTTGGCAACTTGGGCGAACTCGAGCTCCACGGGTGTCTCGCGCCCGAAGATGTTCACCAGAACCTTCAGCTTGAGCTGATCCTCGTTGATCTCGACGATTTCGCCGGAGAAGTCGGCGAACGGCCCTTCCTTGACCCGAACCGTCTCGCCTTCTTCGTAAGCGAGTCGCGGCTTGGATCGGCGGGTTTGTTGCTCTTCGCCTTCGACCTTGACCGCAAGGAAGTTCTCGACATCTTTGCGTGGTAGCGGCGAAGGTTTGTTGCCGGCTCCGACGAAGCCGGTGATGCCCGGTGTGTTGCGAATGACGTACCAGGAGTCATCGTCGAGGTAACACCGCACCAACAGGTATCCGGGGAAGACCTTTTTCTGGACAACCACCTTCTTGCCCGCCTTGAACTCCACGACATCTTCCATGGGGATGGCGATCTCGTGGATCCGCCCCTCCATGTTCATCGAACTGGTTCGGGCCTCGAGGTTTTGCTTGACCTTCTTCTCGTATCCCGACTGGGTGTGTACGACATACCAGCGGCCTGGCCTGTCGTAGGGGCTGCGTGGCTTTGGAGCGGGCTCTTCGTCCTTCTCGTAGATCAGTTGATCTTCGGAGACGACCTGGTCCGAGTCTTCATGGTCGGGGTCGACCTGAGCCCCAGCTTCGGTGTCTAGTTCGACGTCCTCTTGGGCTTCCTCTTCAGCGAGAGCCACTTCGTCCTTGGTGAGTTCTGCTTCCGCCTCGCCGACAGCGGCTTCTGCCTCGCCGAGCGCGATCTCCATCTCGGCCGCTTCGGCCGGGGCAACCTCGCCCTCGTCCTCGGCTTCAGCCAGGGCCTCTTCGGCGTTGTCCACCGCGGTCGCGGCGTCGTCGAGAACGACGTCCTCGGCCACGAGGGCCTCCTCTTGATCGGCCGCGACTGAATCCGTGTCAGTCGTCAGATCCTCGGTGGCTAGTGCTTCGGGCGCGTCCGAAGCTTCTGTAACGTCGGCATCGCCTGGAAGGGTGTCACTCATGATCTCTGTCTCGTTGGTCAGGGTCGTTGTCGGTTTACAGCCAGCTCATCGTTCGAAGAGCTTCAGGAGCGCTTCGCCAAGAAACCAGTCGAGCACTCCGATGAAGGCAGTAAACACGATGAGGGTGATGAGCACGACGATGGAGTAGTTGACGACCTCATCGCGGCTAGGCCACGCCACCTTGCGGAGCTCGGAACGGACCTCGCCCAGATACTGACGCACAGTGGGTCGGGCCTCGGAGGGTCGGGCTCCTTGAGGTTGGCGCTTGGCCCGTGTTGGCTGGCCTTCGTCGTCGACCTCACCGCGCTTCTGGAGCGCTCGCTTTTGCTCTCGATTCATTGATTCCATCAGGAATGTCCTTAGTAGCGCGACGGGCGCAACAGGTGAGGTCTAGTGAACTGTGCAGGGGCGGAGGGACTTGAACCCACAACCTTCGGTTTTGGAGACCGGTGCTCTGCCAATTGAGCTACGCCCCTCTGGACGTAGACAAATCCACGCCGCAACTTCGACTGTGCGCAGGATATCACCGGGCCCAACCATTCCGATTTCGCCAGAGGCGTTCAGGGGCTAGGGACGTGGAGCAACGACCGCTCCTCTTCACTCCCCAGCGGCTCGGCGGGTCAACCCACCATTGGATCGATGCTCATCGAGGTGAAGCACCTCGGCAACCTGGGTGTCGGCATCTTCTCCGTGGGGCAGGATCCTACGGAGGGTGTTGCGAGCTCGGTGTAGCCGAACCTTCGTCGCAGCCTCGGTGATACCGAGACGCTCGGCAATCTCGCGATGTGAGAGGTCCTCGAGGTGTTTGAGAACCACAACGGCACGGAGGCGCTGTGGCAATTGTTCCAGCGCTCGCTCGAGGGTGTGGCGAAGTGTCGATGCCTCGGCCCTGAGAGTGGGGTCCTGCTCAGGATCGGTCTCTATGACTCCTTCGGCCTCGGTGAGGCTGTCGCACCGTTGCCGTGAACGTCGCGCGGTGAATGTGGAAGCGCAGTTCGACGCGATCCGGTACAGCCAGGTGGAGAACTGCGCATCGCCGCGGAATCGCCGCAAACCCCGGAACGCCCGGACATAGGTGTCCTGCACGACATCGTTGGCATCGGTCTCGTTGCCGGTGAGGCGGACTGCGAGCTTGAACACATCGCCATAGGTGCGTCGCACGAGCTCATCGAACGCTGCATTGTCGCCGTTGCGCGCCGCATCAACCAGCGGGTCGAGGTCACTACAGGCGCTCACTCGTTTGAGTGTAGTGCCCAGTCAGATCCGAAGAGGTACCGACGGGTGGCCAGAATCACACCAGCATCCGCTGCATCACGACCACATCGATCCATCGCCCGAACTTGCGGCCGACCTGGAGCTCGCGCCCGATCTCGGCGAAACCGACGGCAGCGTGGATCCTGATCGAGCCCTCCGATTCATGCCCGATCCTGGCGATCACCGTGTGAAAACCGTGTTCTGTCGCTTTGTTGACCAGGTCTTCGAGGAGCAGTCGTCCAATTCCTCGGCCTTGGTGAGCGGGAGCGACGTACACCGAGTCCTCGACGGTGGTGTTGTATGCCGCCCGCGGCTTGTAGCGGCTCAATGCCCCGAATCCGACAATCTGGTGCTCGAGCTCGGCCACCACCACGGCGTGGGCGCCCGATCGGTCGGTCAGCCACTCGCGCTGCTCGGCGATTGTGCGGGACTCCAGATCGAAAGTGGCCGTGCCCGTTTCGACTTCGAGGTTGTAGATCTCGCGAATCGCATCGGCGTCTTCGATCCTGGCCAACCTGACTATCAACCTGAGCTGTCCCCCGGTGATGTGTTGTAGCGCCGGACAGACTTGAACTGTCGACCTCTCGATTATGAGTCGAGCGCTCTTACCAACTGAGCTACGGCGCCTCGTGGCTCGACACCGAGACACGACGGTCGTGGGCGAACCCACGCCTTTGAGCTCCCTGAGAGAATTGAACTCTCGACCTTCTCCTTACCATGGAGACGCTCTGCCGACTGAGCTAAGGGAGCACTCCGGCGGTGGCGCCGGAAGCATCAATCATGCCATGCGTTCCATGGCGTCCCAACCCGCCTTTTCACCCGCGACGGACGGTCCGCTCAACTCGTGCGCAATTTGGGGTCGCCACAACGAAGACGACCACGAACGCTGCCGTCGGGCGGGTCAGGCGTTGAGCAGCAGCCACAACCCGAGCACGCTGTACACCACCATCACGAACAGCATGACGTATTGGCTTCTGAGGGCATCGCGTTCGTCGAACACCGCCACCGCCCGATCGTGGGCGACCAGGACCCCGGCGATATGGCCTACGACAACAGCCAACGCCTGACACCAAGCGATCAGATCGACGCTGATGATGTCGAAGTTGATCGTGGCGTCGGCGCCGCCGAACAGGTCCCATCCGCGACCGAAAGGGTCTGAGAGCCGGAACACAAAAGACTGTGACTCGTCGACTGCGAGCTGCAGGTAGTGGGCAACGGTGTAGCCGAACACGATCGGCACGAGCGACGGCGCAAAGACGTTGGCGAGCATGCGAGAGTCCTGGCCGGTGATGTTCGCCATCGACCTGATCGCTCCGAGATACAACGCTGCGACAACGGCGGTCACTGCGATCAGACCGGCCAGCCGCCACCAGGCGTTCTCCCACCCCGAATGCCGACCAACCAGGTCGCGCCACAGCTCCGATTCGCCAAAACCGTCGAAGGTGACACCTCCGAGAACCACCAGGAGGACCGCTGTACCGACCGGAACGATCGTCATGGCGGCCAACCCACTCAACGGTGGCCTCACCCGCAGCTGCCGACTGCTGTCGCGATCGAGTGGCGCCATTGCCGACATGAGGCCGAAATGAACGGTGAATACTTCGCTCTCGGACAACCACGCTCTGCCCCATCGCCAGACACCGGCCATCGTGACCCCCGTATACAACAACATGGCGATCGCCAGGTTCCTGGGCGCATCACCTCTGGGGTGGATGAGCTCCATGAAGATGAACAACCCCGCTCCGACTGGCGCGAACCAATGGCTCCAGCTCGGCGCGGGGACAGGGGTAGCTCGCCGGATCCGGTCGAGACCGATGGCGATCGTGTCGAAGGGGCTGAGTACCTTCCAGACGTCACCGAGTATCGGCACGAGCATCTGGAGGACTACCCAGAGCACCACGTATATGGCGACCGGATTGATGTTGTCGTTGGTGGCATCAGTGCCAAAGAGGCCGGCGGCGACCACCAAGAGGAAGAGTGCGAACGACAGCGTTCGTGCTGTCGGCTCGAGAACTCGGAGGACGGGTCGAGTCCAGCCGAGACCCCTGCCCTGTGCCGAATTGGCCAAACGCGGTGTCTTCCACAGCGCGCCCAGCGCGAGGAAGGAGATGACGATGGCCGCTATGGCAGCCCACACGAACTGCCATAGCGGCAACGGTAGATCGCCTCGCGACCCGACGCCGTGCGCCACCGTCAATGGGATCACGTGACTCAGCTCACCTCGAGCTCGGTGATGAAGGTGAGCGAATCTTCGAACTCGACCTCGAACACACCCGGCACATCGGCATCGAACATGATCATCTCCTCCTCGCCTGCGGAAACATCGACGAAGATGTCGTAGCCGTGCACGTGGACATGCTCATCCACGTCCGAGGAGACGACGAGTGCCACAACCGAGTCACGGTCGACGCCGATCCTGTCGTCGACGACGTCCACAACCCCGTTGGCGAACCCGATATTGATCACGAGATCCGCGCCGGGCATCTCGCCTTGATCGCCGTTGTCGGGCGGGGGCGTTGCCTTGTCGGCGGGCACGAACAACGACGCCTGACCGACAATCGGCTCCCCTTCGAGCGCGTAGAGTCGGTGATCGTTGGTGGCGACCTCGACGGTTATGACGTGGTCTCCCTCGGTCAGCTCGGCCAGGTGCCACCACTCTCCGTAAAGCCGGGTGACGCGCTGACCGTCGACCAGCAAGTGGAGGTGGCCTTCGCCGTCGACGTGGGCGGTGCTGGCGTTCTCGGGAGTGATCTCAAAACTCTCCACGATCGCTTGGATGTTCCAGCCCTTCTTCGGATCCTCGAACACCTCGACCGACACGACTGGTGCGTCGGCTACGGCTACGTCGAGCATTTCGGCATGTGAATGACCGGCGTCTGCTTCGGGCTCAGGTACAACGACTGTCGTCGTCGCTCTGATCGGCTCGCCATCAACGGTGTACGGACGGTGGTCATTGGCGCTCACCTCGACATCGATCGTGTGCTCTCCAGGCTCGAGCTCCAGGTGCAGCCACTCGTTGTAGAAGCGCAGAACTCGTTCGCCGTCGACGTACAGGTGCAGGTGACCCTCACCATCCACGGCCTCGGTACTGGCGTTCTCGGGCGTGACCTCAAAGTTCTGCAGCGCCACTTGCAGATTCTGACCCTTGGCAGGGTCTGGGGTGACCTCCACCGCCACTTCGGGCACCGGCAGCCCCGCGGCTACCTCGATGCCATCGCCGTGGTCGTGGTCATGGTCCTGGTCATCCATGTGACTGTCTTCGCCGTCATCTTCAGTACCGTCGCCGTCCTCCACGGCGGGTTCTGGTTCGGTTTCGGTTGCGGTTGGTTGGGTCTCGCCACCTTCGTCGGTCGCGGTCGCGGAGTCATCGTCTCCACAAGCCGCCGCCACCAGGGCGATGGCGAACAGCACGCCCATCAGGCGCGTCAGATTTGATCTCACTCGTCTTCCTCACTCTTCGTCTTGTGTCGGTTCGGGCTTTTCAGAACGCGACGACGAGGGGAGGCCCGCGGCGAACGAGGGAGTAGCGGAGGGTGACCGCTGGATTGGCGAAAACATCGGCGCCGACAGCTCTGGATGGTGACGCCTGTTGAGGGAATGTTCGGACGCCTTCAGTGGCGACGATCTCGACGATGCATCGAGCGAGCCGAGCGAGCACCAACGCCACTAAGGGGACAACGGCCAGACCGATCCAGAGC
>JBPCTU010000442.1:0-2744 GCA_051011515.1 Acidimicrobiales bacterium | reverse complement strand
CTGCCAGCGAGGCCAGGTAATGCGCGGGCGTGGGCGACCCGGCGAGGATCCATTCGGGCGAGTCGCACAGCTGTGCCGACAAGGTGACGATGTCGATCTGAGAGCTAGACAAATTCTGGATCGCCCGAGTGATCTCGTCTGAGAGAGTTCTTGAGTCTTGGTCGGTGGTCACATGTGACAGCTCCTTGACAGGAGGATCTGGAGGGCCGCGATTGCGGCGAGCCGCTGGTTGATCTGTCGGGTTGGGCAGCGTGTTGGGCTCGAGGGACGACCGAGAGCGAAGCGGTCCCTCGAGCGTAACGATGGGGTGTGACAGCGATGAGCGTCAGTTGGGCCTAGTAGCGCGTCCGCGGTCGCGTCCGCCGGGGTTGAGGCACCCATTTCGTCCGTCCGACCCCTGGGGCCAGGGGTTCTTGGCTTCATTCTTCGTCGGGCGGCGGCCATGCTGGTGTCATGGCGAGATCAACCCTGCCCGAGGACGCCGAGTACGTTCGAACCACTCCGACCTTCACCGATGAGTCCGTGCCCAGCGGGCTACTGCGAGATCACCAGGTAGCGGCCGGGAATTGGGCCGAACTCCGAGTTTTGTCCGGCACACTCGGCTTTGAGTTCGCTGACGAGGGTGCGGTTAGGTCGCTGGCTCGCAGTGATACTCAGATCATCGATCCTTCACGTCTCCACCGCGTTGTCATCGAGGGTCCGGTTGCCTTCGAACTCGACTTCTATCGGGTAAACAAGGCCCGCATCGGCATGTTGGGGATCAACCCCGATGCGTTCGGCGTGTGGCACGCGAAGACCCCCGGGATCACCCCCTGGCAGGACTTCTTGGATGGAGCCTCTCAGATCGGTTACGAAGCGGTGGAGCTTGGTCCTGCGGGTTATTTGCCGAGCGATCCCGGCGAGTTAGCGGCAGCCTTGAATGCCAGATCGCTCACCCTTACCTGTGGTTATGTGGCCGTTGCCTTCCATGACCCTGCCTCTCGCGAAACGATGGTGGAACAGCTCCGGCAAACGGCCCACACGACGGCCGGAGCCGGCGCACAGTTCGTTCTGGCCCTGGCGAGGCCAGAGTTGACGCAAGGTCGAGTCGCCCCCGACCGAGCTGCCATCCACCAGATCGCCGAGGGTCTCACGATGTTGTCTCGAGTAGCTCTCGAGGACCATGGCCTACGGCTCGTCTTTCACCCTCACGTCGGTATGGCTGTCGAAACCGAGGAAGAGACGCTGGCCTTGCTCGACGCCACCCACGGCGAGCTAGCCCTGTGTTTCGACGTGGGACAGTTCGCATACACCGGTGGCGATCCGGCCGCGTTCATCCAAACTCACGGCGATCGCGTGGCCTACGTGCATCTCCGAGACCTGGACCCAGTGGTCCGCGATGCATGCGTCGCTGGCGAGGTCGACTTCGAGAACGCCGCGCGCCGGGACGTGTTCTGCGAGCCCGGTGCTGGATCGGTTGACTTCGAAGGCGTTGCGAACGCGCTCATCTCGGTTGGTTTCGATGGCCCGGTGATCGTCGAGCGTTCTTACCTCGACAGAACTCCGGATGAAGCCAGGGCAGCCGCCGAGCGGTCGTTCGAGGTCTATTCCGGCCTCGGCTTCGGAAAGTCGGGCTAGCTGCTGTAGAGAGCCGGCCACGGTTCGGTCGACTCACCACGGCGGGCGATCTTGCGCGATGGTGGACCATGGCTTCTGTTCCCGCAGCTGACGTCGACCTCGCTGCCACCGACCACCTGCTCACGTCCACTCGTTCGGTTCGCCGCCGCTTGGACTTCGACCGTCAGGTACCGCCGGAGTTGGTCGAGGAATGTCTGGACATCGCTATCCAGGCCCCCACCGGCTCGAACAGCCAGGGCTGGCACTTCATCGTGGTTGAAGACGACGAGACGAAAGTGGCATTGGCCGACCTGTATCGCCGCGGCTTCGACCACTACGCGAGCGTTCCCCAAGTTCCGAGGTTCGACAAGGGCGACCCGCGAGCCGAACAGATGCGGGGAATTCTCGGCTCTGCCGCCTATCTCAACAAGCGGCTGCACGAGGTTCCGCTCATGATCCTTCCTTGCGTCGAGGGCAGGTGGGAGGACTTGTCGGTTTTCCATCAGGCGGGTGCCTACGGCTCGATCTTTCCGGCGGTCTGGTCGCTGATGCTGGCGCTTCGTGCAAGAGGCGTCGGCTCTTCGCTCACGACCCTTCATCTCATGTACGAACGAGATGCCGCCGAACTGTTGGACATCCCCGGGGGAGTCACCCAGGTCGGCCTCCTGCCTGTCGGCTACTACACGGGGGCCACCTTCCGTCGTGCCGGCCGTATCCCGGCCGAAGAGCGGACCTATTGGGGAAGGTGGGGCCGACCCCACGAGGCTCGACCGAAGTAGGTGAACGGGGTCGGGGAACTGGGTCAGTCCTCGGTGATGCCGGCTCGGATCGCAGCTACGACGTCGGGGGGCACTTCCTGCATGCCGTGGGCTTCCTGAGCGTGTTGGGCCGCGGCAGCCATCACGTCATCGACCGAGTCCCCGGTCACGACACCGTCACAGCCTTCTACCACCGTCGCACAAGCAAACTTCTTCATGTCATCTCCTCTGTTGGTAGAGGAGAACGCCACTCAGTCGGGTCGGGCCATCGCTTTTGCTTGGTCATCGGTGAGATCCATGTCGTGCACAGCCTTGGCATGCTGTTGCGCCTCGACTACGACCTCGTCGATTCCTTCGCCCCGCAGGACCGTGCCACACGGGCATTCGATG
>JBPCTU010000441.1:0-10176 GCA_051011515.1 Acidimicrobiales bacterium | reverse complement strand
ATGTAGGCGCAGGCAGACCGGCGGCCATTACCGTCACCGGACCCCCTTACCGCTAGGCCGTTGTCGACAAAGGAAACCTGCGACGGTCCGCCTTCGGTTGCTGCCAAGATCACGAGGGCGTCGTCGGTGTCGTCTTGGTTGCCCCTACAGCCACTTGACACCGGCTGGGGGTCGCCCAAGATGGTTGTCCCATCAGTATCGAAGTGAGTGAAGAAGCCGTCCTCGAACACCAGGGTGCCGGCAGCCACCAAAGCTGGGGTCGGAGGCAGTGGAGGATCTTGGCCCGACGCTCCGGAACCACCGACTACCACCGTGAGCGCTGCCACGAGCGCCACGAGGAGGACCAGAGAGCCCCGCTTACGTACGCTCTTTTTCGAATCTTGCTTCATCTCGGTCCTCCGTTTTGGCGTGGCGGGGCAAGGCAATTCGAAGACCTATCCGCCCTTGTCGCCTCGCACCACAGCTTCGCGTATCCACAGTCAATCACATCGTCAAGCTGAGTGCTCGGTGCCCTCGGTCACTCAAGGCGTTGATTTGGTATGTGCCTACACTCGGTGGCTGTACGCCCACCCGAGGGTGTTGCATCGAAGGGTGTGGGACACGTCGCTGTGATTGGATCTGGACTATGAGCGCTGACACGAGGGTCCTCGTTGTCGACTTCGGGGCGCAGTATGCCCAGCTGATCGCCAGACGTGTCCGCGAAGCGCACGTGTACAGCGAGATCGTCTCGCACTCGCTGTCAGCGAACGAGATAGCCGATCTGGAACCCGACGGGATCATCCTCAGCGGCGGTCCCGCGTCGGTCAACGTAGACGGCGCCCCGACGCTTGACCCCGGCATCTATGACCTCGATGTTCCCATTCTCGGCATCTGTTATGGCGCCCAACTCATCGCCAAGCAGCTCGGTGGCGTCGTGTCGCGGTTCGACGCCGGCGAATATGGCCGCACCCACCTGACGGCTGCCGGTGGAAAGCTGCTGGCCGGGCAGCCCACCGAGCAGACGGTGTGGATGAGTCACTTCGATTGCATCACCGAGGTCCCCGACGGGTTCGAAGTGACTGCTTCGACAGCAAATGCACCGGCCGCGGCCTTCGAAAGCGACCACATCTTCGCGGTTCAGTACCACCCTGAGGTGTCTCACACCCCCTTTGGCCAGCAGGTCATCGAGAACTGGATCGATGCGGCATCGATCAAGCGCACGTGGACGATGACCAGCGTGATCGACGACCAGGTCGAAGCGATCAGAGCCCAAGTTGGCACCGGTCGGGCCATATGCGGGCTATCGGGTGGGGTCGATTCGGCAGTGGCCGCAGCCTTGGTGCACAAGGCGATCGGGCCCCAGCTCACCTGCGTCTTCGTGGATACCGGCTTGATGCGCAAGGACGAGGGCCAACAGGTTGTCGAGACGTTCCAGAAAACTCAGGGCATCGAGTTGATCCATGTCCGCGCCGCAGACGAGTTCTTTGAACGCCTCGCTGGGGTCACAGAACCCGAGGCCAAGCGGAAGGTCATCGGCGAACTCTTCATCCGACTTTTCGAGCGGGCGTCTGGTGGCATCGAAGACGCCCATTTCCTGGTCCAGGGCACCCTTTACCCCGATGTGATCGAGTCGGGCAGCGAACACGGTGCAACGATCAAGAGTCACCACAACGTCGGTGGACTGCCCGAAGACATGGACTTCGAGTTGGTCGAGCCGTTGCGGGCCCTTTTCAAGGACGAGGTTCGAGCCGTTGGCCACGAGCTGGGTTTGCCCGATGAGATCGTGTGGCGCCAGCCGTTCCCCGGGCCGGGGCTTGGCGTGCGAATCATCGGTGAGGTCACTCCCGACAAGGTCGAGACGTTGCAGGAAGCGGATGCGATTGTCCGAGACGAGCTGGCCAAGGCCGGGCTGGAACGCGAGATCTGGCAATCATTCGCTGTGTTACCCGACATCAGGGCCGTTGGTGTTATGGGCGACGAACGTACATACGGGTACCCCTGCATCATCCGCGCCGTCACCAGCGAGGACGCCATGACCGCTGATTGGGCTCGTGTTCCCTACGACGTACTCGAATCCATGAGTAGTCGGATCATCAATGAAGTCCCGGGTATCAACCGTGTCGCCTACGACATCACCTCGAAACCACCGGGAACGATCGAGTGGGAGTAGCCGACACCGAACTGGAGTCGCGATGAGCTCGGAATCGACACCCGAAGGCGAATTGGTGGAGTTCTATACGAGGGCCTCAGCGTTCTTTGGTGAACAGCTGATCGCCATCGGCGACGAGGAGTGGGATTTACCCACGCCCAGCGAGTGGAACGTGAAGGCGCTTGTGGCCCATGTCGTGGTTGCCGAAGCGCAGATACCCGATGTCATCGACGGACGGCCCTATGGGGCCAGCGATGTCGACATCACGATCCTGGGTCCCGATCCCGTGTCGGTGTGGCGAGGCACAGCGGTCAATGCGCTGACTGCCGTAGCGGCTGCGGACATGGACACCGAAGTCGATCACCCGTTCGGCCAGATTCCGCTCCATCGTCTGGTCGGCTTCCGGATCACCGAGAACCTTGTTCACGGGTGGGACCTTGCCCGCACTCGCGGTCTCGATCCAGACCTTCCGGACGACCTTGCAGCGTTCTGCCTCGACTTCTGGATGCCGTTGGCTTCAAACCTGTCGGATTCGGGCGTCTTCGCGCCGATGGTCGATCCTCGCGACGAGTCGTCGACATCGCGGTTGGTTGCGCTGCTCGGGCGCCAGCGCTGAGCCCCGCGCCATTAGGCGGCAAAAGCGAGCTCTGACCTGGGACTTCAGACTCCTCCATGAACTCTTCATGCTCTCTCCAAGCCTTCCTGGAGCGGATCGTTCAGAGTGATCCACATACCGCAACACAGCGGTCGAGAAAAAGACCAGGAGTCCCACCATGCCTACGACAACCCCGACCAAGACCATCAAGCGCACCCCGGCCCAGCCGGCCTATCTCAACGGTCGCAGCGTCGCGGTCTACCTGGATGCCTTTGCTCGGACCGCAGTCTGATCGGGCCCAACGTCGTCAGCGCCGATAGGTGCCTGACCACAAGTAAAGGAGCCCGATGCAACGACATCATCGGTACCTCGCTCTGCGCCTCGATGAAGGCGACCGGGCGAGGTGCCACCCCTTTTTGGGCTCGGGTCAACCGAAGTCAGATCGGTACAGGGGTGCCCCGACTCCGATGCGACCGTCGGCATTCTCTCGGTCGAGTGCCCAGTGGAAGTGCCAGTCGTAGGCAACGTCGTCGCCGTGTATCTCGGCGAATTGTGTTGCGTCATCGCTCGGCCAGCTCAGCGGATCGACGTCGGTGAGGTCGGAAGTGACCGTGGCCAGAGGCACGTACATGAGCCGATAACCGAGCGCCTCGGCTCGAATCGACGCATCGATCATGGCAAAGACCCCTTCGAACGGGGAAGCCTCCAGGCATGCCGACAAGACTTCACGGCGCCACGCACTGAGTAACGGGTGGATCAGGCTGATGTTTCGTACCGACATGGTTGTGACGCCGTGGCCGGGTTCGGTCATGGGTTTGCCGGCATAAACGGCAACTGGCAGCCCGCTTCGGTGGCGAACCAGCCCGGCATGGCGAAGAAACTGCTTGCTGTCGACGATCCGAGCGGTAGTTGCAGCGATATGTGGCTGGTCGAGCCAAGCCGTCATTTGGGCCTCACCCACTTCGTCCACATCCATCTCGGTGTGAGTGACCAGGACGTGCTCGGATTCGAGCGCCGAGATCTGCTCCAGCACAGTCGAACGGGTCTTGGCGGGGTCGGCGATCGTCACCCGTTCTACCGAGGTGCTGGTCGGTTCGAGCTGGACTATGTAGTTACCCCGCCAGATGTCGGGAAGTTCGTTGACGCTGCCGGCTATCCCTCTGCGGACCAGCGCCGCGCGTATGGCAGCTATGCCGGTGTCGAAGATGTGCGGCTTCGCCTCGGGCAATCCCGCCATCGAACCGTCGTGCTTTCGCCAGTGGTAGAGAACCCTCGCCAGGTGGGCGATGACGGCGTCGGTCTCGGCGACGCGCAGTGCCAGATCGAGGTCCTGGCTCCCTTCGAACTCGGCCCGATAACCACCAAGCTCGACAATGAGCGTTCGGCGGTAGACGGTCAGGTGGAACAGGTAGTTCCCCGCCAACAGTGTCTCGGGGGCCCAGTGAGGCTTGAACAGCGGGTTGGTTCGGATGTTCTCGTGGTTGATGAAGTCGCGGTCGCTGTACACCGCGGAGATGTTGGGGTCGCCGACAATCAACTCGGCAACGTGGAACAACGCATCGGGCGATAGACGGTCGTCGTGGTCGAGGAACGCTACGTAGTCACCTGATGCCATCTCCAGCGCTGCGTTCGTGGCTCCGCAGATCCCTACGTTGGCCGCCAGCCGCTTGATCGAGATACGAGGTTCGCCGTCCGCCAGCTCCTCCAGTTCGGCCAGCGTCGCAGCGTCGGTGCTGGCGTCATCGACGATGCAGAGCTCCCAGAACGGATAACTCTGGGTACTAACGCTGTAGATGCACTCACGGAGGTACTCGATCGGAGTGTTGAAGACCGGAGTGATCACCGAGATGAACGGCTGTTTCAGTGGGTCCATCTCCAAGCTCGAGCTGCGCTGGGAGTTCCACTCCTCGAGGGTGACGAACCCGTTGAAGAAGCACCAAACTTGATAGTCCAGTTCGTCGGCGAGCGCCCAACGGCGCAGCTGATCCTCGGACGGGACCACCTCAGGGAGATCGGTGGCTGCCGCGATCTGATGTCTCCCGGGCGGCAGCTGTCCGGCAATGGCGGCGGCCTGTCGCAAACCTAGGCTGCGCAACCGCCGTTTGGTCCTCTCGACGAAGGAGCGGAGCCGTGACATGGCGCCATCATGGCTCATGGCCGCCCAAGGCAGGAAAATGAGCCCCCGGCGTGGCAGCCCAAAGCCACGCTGTCGGGTCGACCTATTCGGCCAGGGCCACTGGATCCGAGCCGACCGGAAACGTCTCGTCCCAGAATTCGAACCACGAATGTTCTCCACGCGGTGCCGCGTCAGCGATGTCTTCGCTCGCGCCCAACTGTCGGATCAGCGCCATGAAGCGGCTGGCGAGCGGACTCTCGATGTCGCGCCGGTAGTCGTAGCGCCACGTGCTGCCGTCACCTTCTCGGACCTGGTAACTGGCGAGCTGGGCGATGTCGACGATTCTCATCGAACCCGGGGCGTAGGGTTGTTCGTCGATCTTGGTCGGCCCGGTCCTCAGTCGAGTTGCCATGACACTCGCGAGTTGTGGCCCCTTCGAGACTTTGACCGCGAGCTTGCGACCTGGGCCCAGCAGCGGCCCACGTTCGGGTCGTCGGGTCGGCAGTGAGTTGTCCACCCGAGTCGGACCAAGCTCCTTGTGTACCTCCAAGCACCTGGCGAGGGCGTCGGGAGTGGTTGTGAAGCAGCTGTCGGGGCCGGCCAGGAAGTCTTCCAACGCCTGAATCATGAACGTGCAGGAGTGGTATCGAGAGAAGACCAGGTCACGGATGAACGTCTTCGTCAACGACAGACGCATGGCATTCCAGCTGCCTATCCCATGGATCGATGCCATGGCCAGCCGGTTGCGAACCTCGAAGTACAGCTGCCATCCGCCGAGCTTGAGGTAAAAGGGTTCGTGCCAAACCGCTATTCCGGGGACGGCAGCCGTTTGTGTACCTTCCCGCTCGAGTCGGACTCCGTATTCGATGTCGTCGCCCCGAATGAAACACGGCATTGGGAGGCCGTGGCGCTCGAGGATCGCTTCACTTCCTGCGAAAAACCACCAGCCGTTGTAGTTGCAGGTTCTCGGCGCGAGGAACTTCTCGAGAATCTTGTTGTCGCCCAAGGGTTCGCCTTGGAGGATCGGCTTCGGTTCCAGTGTTGCAGCGTCGATGTCGGCGCCGGCTTCGTACAGCGACGTCGGTTCGTCGAGGTCCAGCATGTGGCCACCCACCGCAACGCCGTCGTGGGCGAACGAAAGGAAAGCCCAGACGCGCGACAGCGAATCTGGATCGATCCGAATGTCGTCGTCGAGTAGAACGAAGTGGTCCAGCTCTGAGTCGCGTGACGTCTCGAGCAGCCCTCTGGTGAACCCGCCACAACCCCCGAGGTTCGGTTGTTCGAGGATCTCGAGCTTGCCGACGAAGTTCGTGCTCAGGTCAGCGCCACCGATTTCATGAAGGCTGAACGGAGAGCCCTGGTTCACAACCGTGAAGCGAGAAACTCGGTCGACAACGTGGTCGGCGCTGTCGATGTCGCGCAAGACCTGAGCTAGATAGTCCTGGCGGTTGAAGGTGCAGAAGATGACGTTGAGGTGGACGTCGCGTCGAGGAATCTGGTCGGTGTGCCAACCGGCCGAGACCAGTTCCACATCGGATTCGGACTCGAGAGTGAACCACAGCCGGCCAGGGGCGATCCCATCGTCAGGCCTGGGTATCGCGACATCCACGGGCGCCGGCGTCGGATTCGACACCGAACGCCGGTCGAGCTGGTAGATCTCGCCGTTGCCGCATTGGCGGAACACCGACAGTACGAGGTCGCCTTTCACTACGAGCGACAGGCGGTAGTCCTCGAGCGAAGTGAACTCGTGCCACCAACTCTCGAAGAACGCGCTCAGGTACCTGTCGAAGGTGAGCTGGGTGTCTTCGGGGATCACGATTGTCCCCGGCGTCGATCCGCTGGCTATTGGTGAGCCGGCGCGATGGCGGCGGCGCGCGAAGTGAATGGCGACAACTTCGCGCTCGGGGACGAGGTCGATCTTCTGGAGGAGCATGCCGATCCTGGGAGCTGAGCGCTTGTGCTCTGGAAGTTTACCCAGGCGACTCACGCGCGAAGTGTCACCGGAGCCAGCGTTTCACGGTCGATATCAGAGGTTTCGTCGCGCTTGGTTTCGAAGCAGCCAGTGGTGCTGGTGAGTCGCTCCCAGAGCTCTCGGTGACATCTTCCAACAGCGCCGCCTCCAAGAGTTCAGTACCGAACTCGAGGTGTGCCTGCTGATCCGTCATCGCCTTGTCGTCGCGAATGAGGATCTCGTCGCGGTCGGGGAACAGCGACGAATCGCGGCCCAACAGGTCTGTCAGGTCGGCATCTATACCTTCGAAGCGTTGATGCAGTTCGGTCCGGGCCGGGTTGGTCAACAGGTCGACCTTCACATCGGCGTGGCGGCCGGTCGCGAGCATCCTCGCTGCGCCCATCACGCGATCGGTGAGTTCCTGGGGTGCTCGAAGTTGGTTCCAGCGGCGCAAGGTCTCCACGTACATGTCAGGGAACCGTTCGTTCTCCCATCGCTCGGAATCAGGCGCCAATTCGACGTCGAGCCCTACAGCGGCCAAGAAGTCGTCGGTGATGTCCGCCTCGCGGTCTTCGTAACGCCTCACGATGACCCGATCCGGGCCCAGCGCCTTCACCCACGGTCGAAGCGCGGTGTTGTACTCGACGTGGATGGGTCGGAGACAGTCGTTCAGGTTGTTGCTCAGGTTCGTCGCCACCGAACCCAACTTGACGAGCTGGTTGTAGAAGGACGGCATGTGCGCATCGGGGCGCCGGAGATGGGCAAAAGCCACGACGTCGGTTCCGGGCAGGATCGCGAGAAGCTCCTCTACCAATCCCTCGGATTTGGCGCCGTCGCCGAATCGCATGAACTCCTCAGAACTGAGGATGATGTCTGCTCCGCGGTCGGCAGCGTCACCGAGGATTACCGCCATGCGCTCTCGCATCAGCTCGACGCTCGGAGTTTGAATCAGATCGGCGCGGCGTTGCCGGTACCACGGTGGAATCGGCATCGATCGTTCCCGGAGTAGTTCGAACGCCAGAGTGCTGTGGTTCGGGAGAGGCCGACGACCGTCTCGCAGGTGATCGATCTTCGGGTAGAGGATGCCTTGGTCCGCCAGGGCCGAACGTTGGGAAACAAGTCGCCGCTGTAGCGCAGTTGTACCGCACTTGTAGTGGCCGATATGGATGAATACCCGCATCGGCTCAACCTCTTCGGACCGTCGACCTGACACGGCGGACGGCGCGCCTCGCGAGCTGGTCGCCATCACGTTTGAGTTGGGTCAGCGCCGGGACAGGCAACAGTGAGACGTACCGACCTTGGCGAACGGCTATCTCGCCGTTGGTTGCCATGCGGAGGTCCGCGTCGAACCAAGCCCTCTCTTCCGGTGAGTACCTAGCAGTGTGCGCGGCGAAGAGATCGGAAGCTGCGTCCATCTGTCCGCTTCGTTCGAGGATCCGACAGTCTCGTCTGAGGTCTTCGATCGTCGGCCCAGACATCAACGAATCAAAGACCTTCTGGTAGTTCTCGTCGGCCTCGGAGACCGAGATGGCTCCCGCATCGATCTTCCTGGCTTCTTCGAGGTCCTCGAAGAGAACCTCACGACCGGTGAGCTCGCCGAGGTAGGAGTTGTGAGGTTCGTAAACCTCGACCAGGCGCTGCCGATTCGGTGTGCCGATCAACTCGACACGTTCTCGTTCCCCAAACGCGAGGAGTGTCTGGATTTCATGCGGGTTGAGCGCTCCGCGCTGATTCAGCCTCGTCAGCGCCAAATTTGCCAGAACAGACGGGATGCTCGGGTTGTATCTGACGTTCGCGGCCGGTTTCGAGATCCCGAGCACATGTGAATAGAAGTGAGCGACGACATCATCGATCTCGTCGTAGTTGAAGACGGACACGTCGCTGTAGCGGTCGGCGTAGGCCCCGATGGCACGGGTGTGATCGATCTGGCAGGTACTCGCGAGTTGATCGATACGGCCGTCGCTGTCCAATGACACTATGCCCCGAGCGCCCAGTCGGATCAGTTGTTTGTGGAAGCTCGTGAGGTACCGGTCGGGGCGCCGCAGGTAGACCACGACGCCTTTGTCGCCCGGGATGAGTTCGTCCAGTTGATCCAGGATGGGGCGGCTCTGGTCCGAGGCCATGAAAGCGTGCTCGGCGCTCAGGAGAAGGACCTTGGGGTCGGAGACCGCGATCTGCTCGGTCAATACCTCACGAATCTCCTCGGTACTCTGCCATGCTCGCCGGCCGGTCTGGCCCTGGAACCTGTGGAACATGGCGTTGTGGCTCGGCCGCAGACCTCCATGGACTCCTCGGGCGTGGCCCACATCGGGATAAAGGATCCCGTTGGCGAGGAGTCGACGCCGATCCCCAACCAGTGAATGTTGCAGGGACGTGCTGCCCGTCTTTTGTTGTCCGATGTGGAGGATGATTCGCATTGCGGGCTCGAAGTTAGGTGGGGTCGACGAAGAACGAGGAGATCGGTTCTCCCTTGGAAACGGAAGCGAGGATGCCGTCGGATGCGTCGAGGGCCTCGCCGATGGTTACATCCATGTCCAGATAACGATAGGTACCCAGCCGGCCGACGAATGTCACCTGGGTTTCGCTCTGGGCGAGGTCGAGATAAGCCTCGAGAAGATCTTTGTCGTCGACGAGGCGAATGGGGTAGTAGGGGATGTCGTCGGGCTCGGCCGACCGGCTGAACTCGCGGAACGCGACGGTGCGGTCGTGAGACTCCCAGGGCGCAAAATGTTTGTGCTCGGCGATGCGCGTGTAAGGGACCTCGTAGTCGCCATAGTTCATCACCGGGCAGCCTTGGAAGTCGCCTTCGGCTTCGATGCGTTCGAAGTCGAGAGTGCGATATCCGAGCCGGCCGAGGCGATGATCGAACCATGCGTCGAGTGGCCCGGTCCAGATGATGTGGTCATGATCTGCCACTGCGGCACTGGGGTCGAGGCTTGACGACAGATGCAGTTCGATGCCGGGGTGGTCAAGAATGTTCTCGATTATCGGTGTGTAACCGTGGCGCGGCAGTGCCTGGTGCGGGTGGTTGAAGTAGCTGTCGTCGTAGTTGAACCGCACCGGCAGGCGTTTGAGGATGGACGCGGGCAGCAGGGTCGGGTCGAGGCCCCACTGTTTGCGGGTGTAGCCCTCGAAGAACGCCTCGTACATCTCGGGTCCGACGAAACGGAGGGCTTGCTCTTCGAAGTTCTGCGGTTCACCGATCGATGTGTCCGCCTTGCTCTCGATGAGGTCGCGGGCTTCGTCGGGGCTCAAGGTGGTCCCGAAGAGCTGGTTGATGGTCAGCAGGTTTATCGGGAGCAGATAGACACGCCCTTTGACCGTGGTGCGTACCCGGTGGTTGTAAGGAACCATCTCGCCGAAGCGGTTGATGTACTCCCAGACCC
>JBPCTU010000440.1:0-4196 GCA_051011515.1 Acidimicrobiales bacterium | reverse complement strand
CAAGAGTTGCGCTCGTTGGAACAACAGATCATCGAGCGAGATCCGTTGTTGCAGTCGTCTGCTCCAGTGGGCCGACGATTGCGCGGGTACCAGCTTGGGCCACAGATCGGGGAGGGCGCGTTCGGCCGGATCTACCGGGCCAGCCAACCAGCGCTGGGTCGCGAAGTTGCCATCAAGGTGATCCGACCTGAGCTCGCTGACAGCCCTGAGTTCATCAGGCGTTTCGATGCCGAAGCCAAGACGGTGGCGCGGCTGGAACACCCGCACATCGTTCCCCTCTTCGACTACTGGCGCGAGCCGGGGGGCGCGTACCTCGTGATGCGTTATCTCAGAGGGGGCACGGCTCAAAACATGCTCGAGTCTCATGGGCCGCTGTCGCTGAACCGGTTGGTGCACATTGTCGATGAGATCGGAGGTGCCCTGGCGACTGCTCACGCGCAACAGGTTGTGCACCGCGACGTCAAACCCGCCAACATCCTGTTCGACGAACAGGGCGCCTCTTACCTGGGCGACTTCGGTGTCGCCACCGGTCTCGGGGCGACAGCGTCGCCGCTCACTGCTTCGGTGGACAGCGCTCTCTACCTCAGCCCCGAACAAGCGGACGGCGAGGTCACCGAGCGAGCTGACATCTATGCGTTCGGAGCAGTTCTCTACGAGCTGTTGACGGGGAAGGCCCCGTTTGGCCCCTCGAGCACCGTTACCGAGCTCATAGAACGCAAACAGAGCGCAGCTTTGATCGATCTTCGCGCCTATCGGACAGATCTACCTCGAGCACTCGAAGAGGTGATTGCCCGAGCTACAGCGCCGAAACCCACTGACCGATTCGATGGCATCGGCGAGATGCTCCTCGCGTTTCACACCGCCGTTGTGGTCGCGCCGGGGGGAGGATCTCCGGTCGGGATGGCCACCCGCAACCCTTACAAGGGCCTGGCCGCCTTCGACGAGGCCGACGCCGCTGATTTCTTCGGCCGTGACGAGCTCGTCCGTGAGTTGCAGCAACACTTGAATCAGTCGCGGTTCGTGGCCGTTGTGGGACCGTCGGGGTCCGGCAAGTCTTCGGTTGTTCGAGCCGGCCTATCCAACCGGCTTCGGGTTGATGGCTCTTATGTCCTCACCATTATCCCGGGGCAGAATCCGATCCATGCGCTGACCGAAGCATTGCTCAGCATCACGCCGGAGGCCGAGGCCGCGGTACTTGGTGACGAGCTCCGGTTTGTCGAGGGCGGTCTTGGTGTCGCGGCAGGCCGGAGTTTGCCAGACGGATCGGCCGAGCTGGTTCTGGTTGTGGATCAGTTCGAGGAGCTGTTCACGGTTTCTGATGCCAATGAGCGCGATGAGTTCCTGGAACTCGTAGCCAATGCGGTTCGGGACGATGAATCCAGGGTCCGCGTCGTCGTTACAGTCCGGGCCGACTTCTATGATCGGCCGCTGAGTCACACCGTCATCGGAGAGCTGGTTCGGGACAACAGCGTTGCCCTCGCGCCACTGAGCCCGGCTGGCTTGGAGCAAGCAATATCCAGTCCAGCGGCCCGCGTTGGCGTTGGGGTAGAAACGGCGCTGGTAGCGGCACTGGTGGCCGATTTCTCCGCTGCTCCCTCAGGCCTGCCACTGCTCCAGTACGAGCTCACCGAGCTGTTCGAACGTCGCGACGGCGATGCCCTGACCGAGTCGTTGTATCGACAACACGGTGGTCTCGGCGGAGCTGTGGCTCGGCGGGCCGACGAGATCTACGAGTGCTACGACGATGCTGGCCGAGCCGAGATCCGGCAGCTGTTCGGTCGTCTCGTTGAGCCTGGGGAAGGAGCGGAGGACACCCGCAGGAGGGTGCGGCAATCGGAGCTGTCCGGCATCTCCCCGGACGTTGTAGATGTGTATGCCGATGCGCGCCTGCTCACCCTGGACCACGACCCCGCCACCAGGGAGCCCACGGTCGAGGTGGCGCACGAGGCGTTGATCCGGGAGTGGCCGCGTCTGCGAGGCTGGGTCGACGCAGACCGGGACAACCTGCGGACGTTGCGCCACATGACAGCTGCTGCTGACGGCTGGGAGGCCGCGCGATTCGACACCAGCGAGCTCTATAGGGGCAGCCGGCTTCTGGCCGCTGAGGAATGGGCGATGAGCCATCCCGATCAGCTGAGCGACAACGAGGAGGCCTTCCTCGCCGCCGGCCTCGAGGTGAGGAACCGGGAGGCGGCCGGCGAGCGGCGCCGAGTTCGTAGGCTCCGGTTCCTCGCTGTGGGTTTTGGCGTCTTCGCAGTTCTGGCCTTGGTCGCCGGCGTATTCGCGTTCACTCAACAACAAGAGGCCGACGACAATGCTGCAGAAGCCGAGCGCCGAGCGCTCGAGAACATGAGCGCACAGCTCGCCACTGAAGCAAAGCTCGCCCTGACTACCAGCGACCCTGACCTCTCGATTCTCCTGGCGCTCGCGGCCTACGACACCTACGCCGAGTTGGGCGAGCGTCCTCCGCCGGGTGTTGTCGGAGCCGTACACGAGACGGTCCAGGCGTCTCGACTCGAACAGATCCTGCCCATGGGCAGAACGCAGCTGGCGATCAGCCCGGATGGGCAGCACGCGGTCTTCGACGACGTCAACAACGGTCGGACCCTGATCGCCGTTGATCTCCAATCCGAGGCCGTCAGCGAACTGCCGCTCGACTACCGGAACGGTGGTCTGGCTTACAGCCCAGATGGCGAGTTTCTCGCGGTGTCCTTCGCCGATCGCAACAGCCGGGGGATCCCGGGACAGCGCGATGAAGCGGACGCGGCCATGCTTCTTTTGGATCCGATCACGTTGGAAACCGTGCAACGACTCGACGGCGGCCTGCACACCTGGCTTCCATCGTGGAGTGCCGACAGCCGCAGCGTCCTCGCGTTGGCAGTGGAAGACGAGACGCGCATGTGGAACGTGGGCGAGCCGGCGGTGGCCCGCACCGTGGCCGGCAGCGATGGTCTGATGGTGATGTTCGTTGCGGGCACCAACGACATTGCCATCCTGACACCTGGTCGTCTGGATATCACCGACCGGGACTCGGGCGAGGCTCTCCGCACCATGGACGTTCCGGAGTCGATTGAGTGGATGGCGTTCGCCCCAGGGGGCGACACCGTTGCCTTGGTCGACTACAACGGGCGGCAGGTACTCGTAGCCGAGTTCGGGGCGGATGAGCCGTCGTTGGTAATCGACCACCCCAGCCCTCGCGACGTCCATTTCTCCCCTGACGGCACACGCTTGTCGATGTCGGGCAACAGTGACTCGGTTCGGGTCGTCGATCTGCAATCTGCCGAGTCAATCGAGCTGCGGGGTCACGGAACCGGGTCCTCGGAGCACTGGTGGCATCCCGACGGTGACAGCATCTTCGCAGCAACGATCGACGGGTCTACAAGGGTCTGGGACCTGAGGCCCGAGGGTGTCGAGAGCCTCGGCAACCTCGCGTTGGGTGGCGCGTTGGTCGGCGCTGCACGTCTCGTCGGAGACTCGGCGGCCATGATGCCGGTCGTCACCGGGTCTAGTGACGCCGAGGTAAGGCTCGTGGACGTGCCCTCTGGCGCGAACCGGCCGATTGCGGAGTTCTGGTTCGGCTCGTTCCAGTGGCCGGTCATCTCTGCGGATGCGTCACTCGTTGCCGGGTTTTCCCAACCAGATCGTCTGGCTCACGTGGTCGAGGCGGACTCCGGCGACACCATGCTGATTTTGCGGCCCTGCGAGACCCCCAAGGCTGTCGATGCTGTCAATCGATGGGTGCTGGTGGATGTGCGTTGCGCGGATCCGTCACAGGACGTCGACGAGAGCCAGCCGCGTAGGGGCTTCGTGGACATCGACACCGGCGAGCTGCGGTGGCCCATCGATGAGAGCGACTTCGTCGTCGCGGCCGAACCGGGCCCATTGGGGTCCGTCTCGGATGGGGTGGTGGCTTATCACACCGGCACTCGGGTTGTGTTCGTGAAGGCGTCCACTGGAGAGGAAATCGACGCCTGGCGAATCCCCCCCGGCTTCAGCGTGCTTGCACTTGCCTTCTCGCCTGACGGCACGAGGCTCGGAGCATCGGCGCAGTCCCGTCAGGGCATCCTGTTCGATGTCGAAGCCATTATGGCGGGGACTCCAGCTGGAGACGCTGTGAAGGTCTATCCCGAGATGAGCACCGGCCCGACTCACATGGTCGCACCGGTTGGTGACTACCTCGTGACAACCCACAACGG
>JBPCTU010000439.1:0-2535 GCA_051011515.1 Acidimicrobiales bacterium | reverse complement strand
GATCGCCACCGATCCTCACGTGGGCAAGCTCACGTACTTCCGGGTCTACAGCGGCAAGCTCGAAAAGGGCGAACAGGTCACCAACGCCCGTACGACGGCCAAGGAACGCATCGGTCGCCTGCTCGAGATGCACGCCAACGACCGCGAGGATCTCGACGCCGTCTACACCGGCGACATTGCGGCCGGCATTGGCCTCAAGAACACCCGCACCGGCGACACCCTCACCGACACCAAGAACCAGATCGTGCTCGAGAACCTCGAGTTCCCCGAGCCGGTCATCCACGTTGCCGTCGAGCCCAAGTCCAAGGGCGATCAGGACAAACTGTCGAAGGCGCTCGGCGCGCTGTCCGAAGAAGACCCCACCTTCCGCGTCCACACCGACGAGGACACCGGCCAGACCATCATCGCCGGCATGGGCGAACTCCACCTCGAGGTGTTGGTCGACCGCATGTTCCGCGAGTTCAAGGTCGACGCGACCGTCGGCAAGCCCCAGGTGGCCTACCGCGAGACGGTGTCGTCCTCGGTCGAGAAGGACACCTACACCCACAAGAAGCAAACGGGTGGTTCGGGACAGTTCGCCGAGGTCACCATCGACCTCGAAACCACCGGCCCCGGTGGCGGCTACGAATTCGTCGACAAGATCACCGGTGGTCGTATTCCGAAGGAATACATCGGCTCGGTCGACCAGGGCATCCAAGAAGCCATGACTGCGGGCGTGCTCGCCGGCTACCCGACCGTCGACGTTCGCGTGACGTTGATCGACGGCAAGTTCCACGACGTTGACTCGTCGGAAATGGCGTTCAAGATCGCCGGCCTCATGGCCTTCAAGCAGACCGCTCGCAAAGCGAAGCCGACCCTGCTCGAACCGGTCATGGCCGTCGAAGTCGTTACCCCGGATGACTATTTGGGTGACGTTGTTGGTGACCTCAACTCCCGTCGTGGGCAGGTGCAGGGAACCGAGCAGCGCGGTCACAACCAGGTGATCGACGCCCAGGTGCCGTTGTCGGAAATGTTCGGCTACGCTACCGACTTGCGTTCGCGCACCCAAGGTCGCGCCGCTTACACGATGCAGTTCGATTCGTACCAGAAGACGCCTGCGTCCGTTCAAGAAGAAATCGTCGCCCGAATTCGCGGCGAATAACAACCACCCCCCGAAGTCCTACACAGAAAGCAAAGCAAGGGTTCACCATGGCCAAGGAGACCTTCGAGCGCACCAAGCCCCACGTCAACGTGGGGACCATGGGGCACATCGATCACGGCAAGACCACATTGACCGCTGCCATCACGAAGGTGCTGGCCGACAACGTTGAGGGCTCGTCGTTCACCGAGTTCGAGAACATCGACAAGGCGCCCGAAGAGCGCGAACGCGGCATCACCATCAACGTGTCGCACGTCGAATACGAAACCGACAACCGGCATTACGCCCACGTCGACATGCCCGGTCACGCTGACTACATCAAGAACATGATCACCGGTGCGGCTCAGGTCGACGGTGCGATCCTGGTGGTTTCGGCGGCCGACGGCCCGATGCCGCAAACCCGTGAGCACGTGCTGCTGGCTCGCCAGGTTGGCGTGCCCAAGATCATCGTTGCGCTCAACAAGGTCGACATGGTCGACGACGACGAGCTCATCGAATTGGTCGAGATGGAGGTGCGCGAGCTCCTCGACGAGTACGACTTCCCGGGCGACGACACCCCGATCGTTCCGGTGTCGGCACTGAAGGCGCTCGAGGGCGACAGCGATGCCGCTGCCGCCGTTCTCGAACTCATGGCCAAGGTCGACGAGTACATCCCGATGCCCGAGCGCGACATCGACAAGCCGTTCCTGATGCCTATCGAGGACGTCTTCTCGATCACCGGTCGCGGCACCGTGGTGACCGGCAAGGTCGAACAGGGTGCCGTCCACACTGGCGACACGATCGAAATCGTCGGCATCAAGGACACCCAAACCACGACCTGTACCGGTGTGGAAATGTTCCGCAAGCTGCTCGATGAGGGCCAAGCCGGCGACAACATCGGCGCCCTTCTGCGCGGCATCGAAAAGGAAGAGGTCCAGCGGGGCCAGGTGCTCGCTGCTCCGAAGAGCATTACGCCGCACACCAAGTTCGAGGCCGAGGTCTACGTGCTGAACAAGGACGAGGGTGGCCGTCACAAGCCGTTCTTCTCCAACTACCGGCCGCAGTTCTACTTCCGGACCACCGACATCACCGGCACCATCGACCTGCCCGAGGGCACCGAGATGTGCATGCCTGGTGACAACACCAAGATGACGGTTGAACTCATCAACCCGATCGCCATGGACGAAGGTTTGCGGTTCGCCATCCGTGAGGGTGGCCGCACCGTCGGCGCCGGCGCCGTCACGAAGATCCTCGAGTAGGACTGATATGGCAGCTGGACAGAAGATCCGTATCCGACTGAAGGCCTACGACCACGAGATCATCGATCAGTCGACGAAGAAGATCGTCGAGACGGTGGTCCGGACCCAGGCCTCGGTGCGAGGTCCGATCCCGCTTCCGACCGAGAAGCATCGCTACAC
>JBPCTU010000438.1:0-2647 GCA_051011515.1 Acidimicrobiales bacterium | reverse complement strand
TCGCCGTCCCTGTCGAGAAGCAGTTTTTCGCCCTCGCAGGGGTTGTTTCCGATCTCCACGTCACCCTCGACCTTGAGGTACTGACCAGACTGCGCGAACCCGGGACATGAAGGAAACTCCCGGGGTTCGAGGCCGGTGTGATACTCCGAATTGAACGCGCCCCAGGCTTGGGCCGGGAACGATCCCCCGGTGACGTTTATGCCCGCGACACCCCGCATCTGGACATCGTTGGAGTCGGGGTTGCCCATCCAAACTGCAGTGGCCACATACGGCGTAAACCCGACGAACCAAGCGTTTGTGAAGTCTTCGGCCGTCCCCGTCTTGCCGCCTGCTTCTTGGTTCGCGAGACGAGCTCGTGTGCCCGTGCCGCCACGGACGTTCGCCGTCAGCACGTCGGCTGCCCAACATGCGACTTCTTCGGTGATGACCTGTTCACCCTTGAACCGCGGGTCGTTGAGCCGGTTGTAGATCTCGTTGCCGTTCGAATCCTCGATGCGTTCGATGAAGTAGGGGTCTCTGGCAACGCCACCGGAAGCGATGGTCGCATAGGCAGAAGCCATGTCCATCGGTGTTACCTCGAGCGAACCCAGTGTCGTAGCGAGGCCGCGACGATCGGCGGTCATTTCACTGGTGTCGACGCCGAGCAGGCCAGCGGTTTCGACGACGTTGTCGATGCCCGCAAGTAGGGAGATACGGATGTACCCGCAGTTGGAGGAGGACAACGTCTGACCTCGGATGGTGGTGACGCTCCCCCTCGAGTTCGCGAAGTTCTCGAAGTCTGCGTTCGGGTCTTGTTTGAAGCTGCACGGCCCTTGACCGTTGACCGTGTCGTTGGTCTGGATGCCCTGTCGCAGAGCCGCCACCAAGGTGAAAGTCTTGAAGGAGGACCCGGGCTGGCGCAAACCTTGGGTGGCCAGGTTGAAGTTCTCGTCTTCGAAGTCCTCGCCCCCAACCATCGCGCGCACCGCTCCGGTGTCGACGTCGACCGAAGCGATCGACATCGTGTACCCGAACGGTTCACCCTGGGGGTTCTCGTCAGTGGGTGCGGTCCGGCCCGGGTACTGCACTACCGGATTGTTGGGGTCGGAGCCTCGCAACACCTGGTCGCGGGCCCGCTCGGCCATGTCCTGCACAGCAGGATCGAACGTGGTGTGGATGCGCAACCCGCCACCCAACAGGGTCTCCAATCGAGACTCCGGTCCGCCGCCGAGGAAACGTTCATCGTCCTCGAGCAGCTTCCGAACCTAGGTGATGAAGAAGTCGTCCTGTGAGGGCGTCGTGGGTTCGTGCCGTACCGAAGGGAGGGCGGTGGCATCGTATTCTTCGGCTTCTTCGACGGTGATGAAGCCCAACTCGGCAAGGCGGTTCAGCACGATGCCCCGCTGATAGTCGGCTGTCTGAGGGTTGAGGATCGGGTCGTTGGCGTTGGGGTTGCTGATGAGGCTGGCCAGCAGGGCAGCTTCTTTCCAGCCCAGCCCCTCGTTGAGGATCTGAGCCACTTCCTCTTCGTTCTTGTTGGCCGTATCCAGACCGAAGTAGACCTCGGCGGCCGCCTTCACTCCGTAGGCGCCGGATCCGAAGTAGACGGTGTTGAGGTAGACCTCGAGGATCTCGTCCTTGGTCATCTGGTCTTCGAGCCTGACCGCGAGCGACGCTTCCTGCATCTTGCGTTCGATGGTCGGATCGGGCGACAGGACCAGGTTCTTGATGATCTGCTGGGTGATCGTCGAGCCGCCCTGCGAGATGCCGCCCGCGTCGACGTTCTCGACAAGCGCTCGGCCAGTGGCCTTGAGGTTCACACCCTCGTGCGAGTAGAAATCGGCGTCCTCGATAGCGATGATCGACTCACGGACCGTGAGAGGGATCTGCGCCAGCGTTACCGGCGATCGATTGTCGCGGAACCAGGTGGCCATGAGCTGGCCATTGACGTCGTAGACGAGAGTTCGAACCGCTGTCTCCTCCAGGTTGACCGGGCTGTGGCTCCATTCGCCCGAGGTCGCGATGGTCGCTACCTGGGGTCCGGTCAACGCCAAGGTCAAGCCCAAAACAACGCCGGTAAGCGCTACAGCCACAGCTAGACGTATAAGAGCACTCACTCGTCGCACAGCGTCTACCAATCTACCGAGCGGTAGGGCCCTTGAGCCGTCACCCCCGCCGGTACCTGACTATGGGTACCAATAGACGAGGGCGCGCACAAAACGGTGCTGGAGGGGGTGGACAGCATGGATAGAAGACTCCTCAGACTGCAGAAAAGTTCCTTGGATTTCCAAGACAGCGCGAACAACCGATCAACTGGCCAGGTCCAAAAGCAAGCACCCCACCGATCGGGCGGAAACGGCGGGGTGCGAGAATGGTCCTGGGCGAGAGACAAGCTCAAACCACTCGGGACCTTGTGACGACCGACCCCAAAGGGGGGGAGGGAGGGGTCGGTCGTTGTACAAGCTTCAACCGAGGTGATGCCGGCGATCATCCAGGTATCGGAGTGAACTTTGTCACACGCCTACTGAGACGCCTCCGCAGAGAACCCGGTCAGGACGTCGAGCTCAACCGTCGCCGAGCCAGACGTGGGCCCGGTCCAACAAGAATTCCGAGACGTCGTAGGCCCGCTCGAAAACCGGACTCAAGTGTTCCTGGGCCAGGAAGACCC
>JBPCTU010000437.1:0-3706 GCA_051011515.1 Acidimicrobiales bacterium | reverse complement strand
GCTCTGGGCTGCGCTGCCACTCTCCGAGTAGCAGGCTCACCGCAGGATCTGCACCACCTACGATCACTGCGCCGGCTCCAAAGGCGGCTCCCAACGATCGCTTCACCCACGGGACATCAAGGGTCTTGGCGGTTGGTTCAGTCTCGATGTCGTGATCGTGGAGCTTCGCCAGCGGTACGAGCGCCAGTGTGGCCGTCAACATCAGCCCGAAAGCGAGCCACAACAAGGTCTGGTAATCGGGGTCCCAAACGATCTCCGCTACGAGAGGCCAGCTCGCCCCTAGCGCGACCGCGGCCCAATAGTAAGAGGTGGTGCGCAGCCGAGCAGGTTGGTCCTCCCGCACAGACAGCAGTAGTCGGTCGAGCACGAGTCCGGGGGCTACGCCGGCGGCCAACAGGATCCCACCGGTCAGGAACAGGCCGCCTTCGATCGTCCAGGCCATCAACGCCAAACCAACTGTCGCCAAACCTGCTCCGAAGCCGAGTAGGAGTCCGGCCGGCACGATGTTGCGCAAACGAGGCACCAAGAAGGCGACTCCAACGGCCACCAAGGCGATCATGATCGCCTCGCCAACGATGGCCCCGACAAGATCGAGGTTGGCCGCCACCTCGGCACGCCGGAAGAGAAGGATCGTCAGCGGTGTAGAGATCGCGGCGCCGTGAACGCCGATTGCCCCTCGGACATACGGGGACAGAGTGCTACGAGGTGGCGCCTCAGCCATCGAAGCCGATGGGCTCACCTTCGACAGCCATACAGGAACAGGCCTCATCGAAAGCGAACCGAAGGTACTCGGCACCACCGGCGTAGCTGCCTTCGCTGAAGTCCACGCCGTAGACCGACGCCGCCTCGAAGGTGTCTCCGAGCGCCCACACCGCCTCACTGACGCCTTGGGCGCTGACCTCACTCAAGCCCTCGCCGGCAGCGGCCAACAGCCGAACGGCGTCACAGAAGATGACACCCGTGCGGACGCTGGCGCGGTCGCCAACCTCGAGGCCGGCTTCGGTGAAGATGTCGACACATGCCTGCTCGGCATCGTTGGCGGGGAACGGATACTGGTCGTCGTGAACGTCGAATCCCGGCAAGACACTGATGCCGCGGGCACCGACCATCATCTCGGGATAGTTGAAGACGTTGAAGTCCGGAGCGTCATAGCTGGTCACCGCATATGCGGGCATGAAGTTCTGCGTGATGCTGGTGTCGATGAACCACGACAACAGACGCGAACCACCGATAACGACCACCTTGTCGACACCGGCCTCCTTGAAGTTCACGATTGCCTGCAGCTGATCGTTGTTGAACGATGTGCTGTCGGTCGGGTCGATGGTGTTGTACGAGGCCACCTCTACCCCCGCCTCATCGAGAACCGGCCGGAACTGTTCGTTGTACACCCGGTCGCTCAACTCGGAGTCGATTGCGATGACGCCGAGCGTGGCACCATCGAACCAACCTGTGTCCAAGAGATCGTCAGCGAGCCCGGAAACGAGGTCGTCGTATGAAGGCAGGAAAGGCGACCACAGGTAAGGGGCCAGTTCCTCGTAGCCGACATTGTCGATGGGGTAGAGCGTGGCGTCGAGCATCAGCGTGTTCGCATTGGCGTAACAAGGCCGGGCATTCTCCTGAAACTGGCCGGTGAGAACGGCGGCAAAAGCCTGGTCGTCCTGGGTGATGGCGTTGCACAGCTGCTCTTCGGCGACCGGTCCATCGGTGATCGCGTTGAATACGTGGATACGGGCATCGATCATGCGGCCTCCGATGCCGCCATCGGCGTTGGCCTGCTCGACCAGGGCCTTCACCTGAGCTTCACGATCGCCCTCATCCGGCGTCTCCCACCCGAATGCCTGAGCGACAGCGGAGGTGTCGGTGATTATGAACGAAATCGTTATCGCCTCGTCGGTGACGCCCTGGACTCCGGTACCTGCCGGTGCCGGACCGCCATCGCTATCCCCCGAGGGTTCGGGGGCCTCCTCGGCTGGCTGCTCGGACCCCGGCTCCTCAGACGCGCCGTCCTCGGCACTGACGGTCGTGTCGTCGTCGCTCGAGGACTGTGAACACGCTGAGGCCACAAGCGCCACGACCAAGAAGACCAAGCCGAGGCGGAGTTTGATGGGCCTCGCCTTGATAGGCCTTGATGAAGACGTCACTGGATCTCCCTCGTGATGCTGGTCCCGGGCTCCGCCGGCTCATCGACGCTACTTGCCCCACCCGGTGGTGGGGCAGCGGCCCGGACCGCCGCGTCGTAGAACGACTGCCGCTGTCGGGCACGATCGACAACGAAATAGGCGACAAGGCCAACCAGCACGAGCACGACAATGGTCTGGACCCAGCGACCTAAGTCGAGCCACCAATCGCCGAGGACGTGCAGTAGCTCATCGTTGAACCCGGCCAAGTAGCAGACGGTCCCGACGGCGGGGATCAGCCACGGCCGGGAGATGAGTCGGTTCACGAACGCCCCCCTCCCGTGGTTCCGAACTGATCGCCTTCCTTCCCGAAGACGTGATACTCCGCAGCCTCGAGGCGACCGCGCTCTGCCGGAAACCCCTGCACCAGAGCCATCGAGAGATCTCGAAGCCCTCGAGAAATGGCGCCGTCCATGCCGGTGTTCGACGTACCGCAGGCCTTCAACGCATGAACCGCCACCTGGAAGCAGCTGTCCGCGATCTCGCCCTTTGCGATTCGCCAGTTCGCCACGACATCGTCCTTCGGCAGGATCTCCGGCTCAGCGGTCTCGAGCCGAATCTGGTTGCGTGCCCACAGATAGGCGGTGTCCAGGTGTGAGCGCATTCGGCCGATGAGCTGTTTGTGGAGCGCGCTGCCGCCAATCGGCTCATCGCTGTTGTGGTATGTCGTCGACGTGAGGAAGTCCATCGCGAAGTCGTAGACGGCCTGGGCTGCACCGATGTAGACCGATGACAAGGCGACCTGGTTCCCAACGAAGCTTCCCCGACTCACCTGGGTCATCTTGACGAATGAGCCCGAAACCGTGAGCGCATCGGCGTCGGACACGAACGCTTCCTCGAGGACGATGCCATGCGTCGCAGTGGCTCGCATGCCAACGGCGTCCCACTTGGCCCGCTCGGATACGCCGGGAGTGTCGCGGGGCACGAGGAACACGGCAAGGTGCTCCGCTGTGTCACCGGTGTCGAGTTTGGCCGTGACCAAGTAGTCATCTGCGACACCGGTCGCGCACCCGAACGACTTCACACCGTTCAACAGCCAACCGCCATCGGCGCGGGACGCCTCGGTGGCGATGGTTACCGCCGCTCCCTTGGTTCGGACCGACTCGCTGGCAAAGTTGGCCACCCAGCGGCCGTCGTCGCCCATGCGGCGCAGCACCTTCTCGCCGAAAGCACGCACGGTTGGGGCCTCGTTGTCGTCGAAAAGCCCAGCGTCGATCGCAGCCAGGGGTAGGAGCCCGCGCGAGGACCCGCTGCATTGGAAGAAGTAAGCCAAGGACGTCGAAGCGCAGGCGGTCGCCATGGCAAAAGTTGCGCCACACAAATCGCGCAGGCCACCTCCCAAGCCGCCGTACTCCTCGGGAACGACCAGGCCCAACAGACCCGCGTCGGAGATCGTCTTGACGTGTTCGAGCGGGAACTCACCGCTCCTGTCGGCCGCGGCAGCCTTCTCGGCCAGCTCCGGCAGAACCGAATCGACCCGGCGAGCGCGATGGCGCTCTTCAGGCGTCATGTCGTCGATAAGGAGTTCC
>JBPCTU010000436.1:0-4372 GCA_051011515.1 Acidimicrobiales bacterium | reverse complement strand
GTGATGGGCTCCGAGTTGTTGATCGAGACCATGAACAACCCTCGACTGGCTCCCGAAGCAGACACCACATTTGTCATCCACGGCGCCACCCGGTCACCGCACGAGGTACTAGTCGACTTCGACCGCGTCTGAAGTCGAAGCCCGGCCCGGCAATGGTGTGACAGAACAGAGCCGCGAAACCCGCTGTTCAGAAGCGGCTGTAGGGATCAGACTGCTCTGATGCCGGTGATCGAAATCAGCCCCTTGGAGTTCGATGGCCCCCGCGACACCATCGACGGTGCCGCGGGAGTTGTGCGACGCGTGACCGCTGAGTACGACCCGGCCATGGATCCCGCCACAGCGGAATCGCTTGCCGCCGGCCTACGTGGAAACGACACGTTCCGCCGTCATTCGGTCGTCGCGGGACGAGACGGTCAGATCGTCGGCTTGGCACGCATGTGGGTTCATGAGATTCAGGGCAACACCGACACCGTCGAATTCACGATCGAGGTCGATCCCCCCGAGCGGCGCCTCGGCGTCGGCACTGCCCTGCTGTCGTCTCTACTCGCCGAGTGTGATCGCATCGGTCGAACATCTGTGATCGGTTTCGGGGTCGACGCACAGCCCAACCGCGGCTTCTGGGGGACCTTCGGCTGTCAGGCCGGCCTGGTCGAAAGGCAGAGCCGGCTGTGGTTGGACCAGCCAGACCCCGACACGATGCAGCGCTGGATCGATAGACGTAACACGCGAGCCGCCGACTACTCCCTGGTGCACTGGCGCGGAAACACACCAACCGAGATGTTGGCAGCCGTGGCGAGTCTCGAAAACGGAATGAACGATGCGCCGATCGACAACCTCGATCTCGACGATGACGTGTGGACCGAACCCGACGTCGTCGCATTCGATGAGTACTACGTCGCGTCGGGCCGGGAACGCTGGGGGTCGGTCGTGCTCGCAGCTGACGGGTCGCCAGCAGCGTTGTCTACGATCACCATCGACAACCACCACCCGTCGTTCGCGGTCCAGGGAGACACAGTCGTGCTGGACGCCCACCGCCAACGTGGGATCGGGCGCTGGATCAAGGCCGATATGTGGCAACGAATCCGACGCGAAGCCCCCATGGTGAAAGCCATCGACACGACCAATGCAGTGAGCAACGACGCGATGCTCTCGATCAATGTCGAGATGGGGTTCGAACGCCTGGTCGACTACGGCAATTGGCAGGCAGCCGTCAGCGACTTGAAACGCGAGATCTCAGCGAGAACCTGAGACTTGCGCCGGGCGTCGGTGCAATCGCATCACCAGCCCAGCGCCGCGGGCGCCTCGGCGGGAACCGCGGGTTGCCGGGGTCTCACCGGGGCAACGCTCGAATACCGCGCACCCAAGGGCGGCCGCGGATCAGCGTCACCCTTGTTCGGCCAGAATGCCATCGCCCGCTCGGTCTGAGCTGTGATCGTCAAGGAAGGGTTGACTCCGAGGTTGGCACTGATCGCCGATGCGTCGGCAACATGCAATCCGGGGCACCCGAAGACCCGCTGGTACGCATCGATCACGCCGCTCGTGGGACTGGTTCCGATACATGCTCCACCAAGGATGTGAGCGGTCGTAGGGACATCGAGCAAGACCTCGTTGATGGCGCTTCCAGCACTCCCTCCCATCAAGTCAGCAGCATCACGAGCGGCTTGGTTGGCCTCTGGAATGTAGGTGGGGTTCGGCGACCCCTCGTCCTGTTCGGTGGTCAACCGCAGTTTGCCAAGACGACGTTTGAACCGAATGCTCAGACTGTTGTCGCGGCTCTGCATCACGAGCAGAATCAACGTCCTCTCCGACCACCTGCGAACGGACAGACTTCGCAGGAAGTTGACCGGATGGCCGACAACCTGACCGAGAAACCTCAGCTGACGGGGAACGCGGCCGCCACCGTCGACCAACACTGTTGCCAGGAGGCCCATGGCGTTCGATCCTCGGGGATACCTGACCGGTTCGATGTGGGTGCGGTCGTCGGGATAGATGGACGACGTGATCGCCAGTCCTTCTGAGTAGTCGCTATCGCCACGGCGATGGGTCTGGGCTCCGAGAATCGCTTCGGAGTTCGTACGGACACGAACACCAAGACGGTCCGACAGCGCCGGCAGGCGACCACTCTCCTTCAGCCCGCCGAGAAGTTTCAACGTCCCGAGCACACCGGCCGAGACCACGACCTGCTCGACTCGGACGACCTTTCGGTCTCGGTCACGCCAGGCCCCGCTGACATCGCTGACGACCTCATACCCACCGACGACCGGCACCAAGTCAACAACCTGTCGTTCGGGTATCACGGCTGCGCCGTTCCGCTCAGCGAGGTACAAGTAGTTCTTGTCGAGTGTGTTCTTGGCGTTGTGACGGCATCCGATCATGCACGCACCGCACCGAATGCAACCCGTCCGGCTTGGCCCTGCACCGCCGAAGTACGGATCGGCGACCTCCTGGCCCGCCTCACCGAGGTAGACGCCGACATCGGTTGGTCGATAGGAGTCGCTCACCCCGAGGCGATCTGCCAACTCCTGCATGATCACGTCAGAGGGCGTGTCGTCGGGCGCCTTGGCCGTACCCAACATGCGCTTGGCCTGCTCGTAGTGTGGCGCCAGCTCCTTCTTCCAGTCGGTGATTCTTGCCCACTGGGGGTCGTCCCAGAACCCATCCAGGGGTTCATAGAGAGTGTTCGCATACACCAACGACCCACCACCGACGCCGGCGCCCGACAGCACCAGTACGTCCTTTAGGAGGGTCATTCGTTGGATCCCCCACATGCCCAGCCGAGGTGCAAACAGGAACCGCCTCAGGCGCCAGTTGCTGGAGGGATAGTCCTGTGCGCTGAACCGCTTGCCCGCCTCGAACACGACGACCTTGTAGCCCTTCTCGGTCAGCCGCATCGCGGTCACCGACCCCCCGAAACCGCTTCCGATGACCGCTACGTCGTAGTCGAGATCCTCGATTCCTTCAGCCACATCACCAACCTACTCCTGGGCCTGGGCGGGGCATCAAGAGGATCTTCGTGGCCGCCGCGGCCGGTCTGCGCGATGCTTGGTTGATGCAGCTCGAAGACGTTGCGCCGGAGTTCGTGACCATGGCGCACCGGATCGTCTGGGCATCAGTCGCCACAACGGACCCACACGGTCGGCCACGCACGCGTGTGCTGCACCCGATCTGGGAATGGAACGGATCGGCGCTCATCGGGTGGGTCGCAACGGGCCCCACCCCGCTGAAGATTGCCCACCTCGAACACAACTCCAACATCTCACTCTCCTATTGGTCGCCTTCACAGGACACCTGTTCGGCGGAGTGCGACACTGCGTGGGCCTTCGACGAGTTCACGTGCACGCGCATTTGGGAGTTGTTCAAACACGCCCCCGACCCGCTCGGCTACGACCCGGCGATCATCCCGGGGTGGGAGAGCCCGAACTCCGAGGGCTTCGCCGTACTGAAACTCGATCCCTGGCGGCTGCGCGTGTTTCCGGGATCCTTACTCTTGGCGGGCGAGGGCGAAGTTCTGAACTGGTACCGCTAGGGCCCGGCTCCAACACCCGCCGGCCACACATTCGGTAGCGTCGTCCCCGTGGACTTGCCCGTGAACCCCCCGGTGGACCCGATGCTCGCCAAGGCAGTCCATGCCCTGCCCGCGGGCGACCAAGGGGAATTGATCTTCGAACCGAAATGGGATGGCTTCCGATGCATCGTGTTCAGGGACGGCGACGAGGTTGAGCTCGGCAGCAGGAACCAGCGACCGTTCAACCGCTACTTCCCCGAGTTGCCCGACCCGGTCCGTGCATCTTTCCCGGAGCATGCGGTGCTCGACGGTGAACTGGTCGTCGCCGGCAGCGCGGGGCTGGACTTCGATGCTCTGGGACAGCGGATCCACCCGGCGGCGAAACGAGTCAACATGCTCGCGAAAGAAACGCCGGCCACCTTCGTTGCCTTCGACGTACTGGCGGTCGGCTCCGAGAACGTCATGGACACGCCGTTCAGAGACCGCCGCCGCATTCTCGAGGAGCTCGCTGGTCAGTTCGGAAACTCGATCCTGTTGACGCCGAGCACCACAGATCGAGAACTCGCTCAGGATTGGTTCGACCGGTTCGAGGGGGCTGGGTTCGATGGCGTGATGGCCAAACCGGCGGAGGGGCCATACGTAGAAGGCAAGAGAAGCCAGTACAAGGTCAAGCAACAAAAGACCGCTGACTGCGTGGTGGCCGGGTACCGGGTCCACAAGTCGGGTGACGGCGTCGGCTCGCTGTTGTTGGGCGCCTACGACGACACCGGCGATCTGCACCACCTTGGCGTAGCGAGCAGCTTCAAAGCCGCCGACCGGCCACAACTGCTGGAAGAGCTGAGTCGACTCCACCTATCAGACATAAGA
>JBPCTU010000435.1:0-2906 GCA_051011515.1 Acidimicrobiales bacterium | reverse complement strand
AGACAGATCGCCCAGATCCACTATCGCAGCGACTCCAGCCTCACATCCCGATTTGGTCGAGGTTTGGTTTCGTCCGACGAGCTCTTCGGCTTGTGGGATCGGTTCCAGATGGAGAGTTATCTCGATTATCACGGCGAGAAGCTGGTTAGGCGGTTCGATGCCAACTCCTATCTCATTCTCAACCACGCCATGGATACCCACGACCTCGCACGAGGCCGGGGGTCACTCGAGGCCGCAGCGAGACGCATCAAGGTTCCGGTGGTCACGGCGAGCATCAACACCGACATCTTGTACCCGCCTCATCAACAGATGGAGATTCGGGATCTGATCACTGCCACTGGCGGCGAATGTCGGTACGAGGTGATCGACAATCCCCATGGTCACGACGGTTTTCTGTTGGCATTCGACGAGATCGGCGAGCTCCTGTCGGACCTTCTCGCTCGCGACCTGCCATGACCACCCAAGACAGCCCCAACACCAAGCGGCTGGCGACGGCTTTGATCACAGCCGGCAGGTCCGACCGCGACTCAGCTCTCGCTCCAACGCTGTACCCCAGCACCACCTTCACCACACCAACAGTGGACGATGGCCGCAGGATGGCCACCGATCCGACGGAGAGCCAGTTCTACACCCGCTATGGCAACCCGACGATCTCGGCGTTCGAGGACGCCATGGCAGAACTCGAGGGCGCCGAGGCATCGCGCGCGTTCTCATCAGGGATGGGAGCCATTAGCGCGGTGGTGCTCGGCTTGTGTTCGGCCGGCGATCACATCGTGGCTCAGCGACAGCTCTATGCCGGCACGCAGCTGCTGTTTCAGACGGTCTGCCCCCGTTTCGGCATCGACGTCACTCTTGTCGACGGCACCGATCCAGGGGCGTTCGCCGACGCCGTGATTCCCGGGCGGACGATGGTCGTATTCGCCGAGTCGCCTGCGAACCCACGTTTGGACATCGTCGACCTTCACGCCCTTGGCGCGATCCGGGGCCCGGTTACCGTCGTGGATTCGACGTTCGCGCCACCAGTGGCGCAGCGTCCGCTGGAGCACGGCGTCCAGCTCAGCGTGCATTCGGCGACCAAGGCCATTGCTGGTCACAACGACGCCACCTTGGGAGTGGTTTCAGGAACTGAGGAACTCGTCAACTGGCTCTGGGGTTTCGCAGTGCTTCAGGGCGCCAATGCGGCACCGTTCGATGCGATGAACGGACTGCGCGGCATGCGGACGTTGTCGGTCCGAGTAGAGCGTCAGTCTGCCACTGCTATGCGGCTCGCCGAGATGCTGGAGTCACACCCGGCTGTCGACGCTGTTCGCTACCCGGGCCTGGCCAGCCATCCACAACACGACCTTGCCAAACGTCAGATGGACCTCTTCGGTGGGCTGTTGACCTTCGATGTGTCGGGTGGTCTCGAGGCCGGGCGCAGATTCGTCGAGTCAACCGAGATCGCAAGGTTGGCGCCGTCTCTGGGTGGCCCCGAAACCCTTGTCACCCATCCCGCGTCGACCACCCACGTTGGGCTGCTACCGGACGAGCTCGAGGCTGCAGGGATAACTCCCGGCACGATCCGGGTGTCTGTTGGTCTAGAGCACTGCGACGACGTACTGGCGGACATCGAGCAGGCCCTCGGCGGCTGGTAGTGCCCGAGGGCCTCGAGGTCGAGATCTATCGCCAAGCGGCTGAGGCGGTTGTCGGCCGACGGATCGAGACAGTCGAGATCCCTGTCGCCGCGTACGCACGCCACGGCGCGTCCGCGGCGATCGTCGATTCGTTGACAGGTTCGACCATCGTTGGCGTCGATCGTCGCGGCAAGTTGTTGCTCATCGCTCACGAGCGGGGTCGGATAGGTCTGCGGTTTGGGATGACCGGACGGTTGTTGGTCGATGGTGTCGCTCCGATTGCCCGCCTCGAGTACTCGAGTGATCGGGATCTCCCGGAGTGGGACCGATTCATCGTCGACTTCTCGAAGGCAGGATCGCTTCGGATCCGGGATCCGCGTCGCCTCGGATCGGTAGAGCTGGATCCCGAACTCTCAGTGCTCGGGGTGGACATGTTCGATGTCACTGAGGGCGACCTCGAAATGGTGTTGTCGTCGCGCAGGGCGGTTAAGGCGAGCTTGATGGATCAGTCCGTGCTTGCCGGCCTGGGGAACCTCCTGACCGACGAGATCCTGTGGCGGGCCGCACTGCATCCGAAACGACCGGCCGACTCGTTGACCGGTGCCGAACGCACCCGGTTGCACGCTGAGCTGTCGTCGACGATCCGCGAGTTGTTGCAGCTGGGTGGTTCACACATGGGACAACTTCAGGACCAACGGCACGACGGCGGGGTATGTCCAAAAGACGGGAACTCACTCGAGAGCTGCGCGGTTGGTGGTAGAACGACGTACTCTTGTCCTCAACACCAGCGGGCCCAGGAATGACCACCGTGTCAAGACGACTCCTCAGAATGTTTGTCGCGCTTGCGACCATCGTGGTGATCTTCCTCGACGCGCGCCCCGCCATGGCTCAGGTTGTTCAGAGCGAATCCGACATCGAGCCCTCGACCAGTCAGACCACCCAACTGGTCACCTCCAGCACCGAGGTGCGCCGCGCTGTTTACGGCCTGCTCACCATTGCACTCGTGACCCTTGTTGCAACGATGCTTTATTGGTACAAGACCGGACAACAGGCCCGCAAACGTCATGCCCGTCAATACGGAGGGCGCCACTCGTCGGACCCAGCCACCTCTGCAAGGCGCGGTCGGCGCCGTCAGCCACAACCTCAGCCGGCGCAACAGGGAGATTTCGGCATTCCCGAACAGCGGCCTCAGCCGGTGTTCGTCGATGGTTCTCCGATCCCACCGCAGCAGATGCCAGAGTACCTGCCACCGGCCCGGCCCCAGCCGTTCCGTGCTTCTCTGCCCTACCCCCC
>JBPCTU010000434.1:0-8191 GCA_051011515.1 Acidimicrobiales bacterium | reverse complement strand
GGATACAGGGGTTGACCGCCATCATGGATCTCGGCCTCGACCCCTGGCCGATTGGCTCCGAGCCAAGCCTCGATTGCGTCGCTCGACTCGGCCGTCGCGCCTTCCCCGGCGATGACCGTCACAAGTTCGTGACCGTCGGTCACGAGAGCATCGAGCAGCGCCACGGCGGCCTGATCCATAGTGGGCGCAATCGAGCGCACCCCTCCCCTGTCGAGGCCGATCCAGTCGCCCTCATGCACCGGACCGACGTCGCTCTGAGAGTCCCGCACAGCGCAAGTGACCTCCCCTGCCACCACGGAGTCGGCTGCGGCCACCATGTCCTGGCGGTTGGCGAGGGCCCCCGCACCCGGGTCGTAGGCCAACAACGACGCAAAACCCTCGGCAACCCCGCGGGTCCCGACGACGAGCACCGTCTTGTCGACCTCGGCGTCGACCTGTTCGGCTACGGCGATGATGTTCTTGTTGTTCGGCAGGATTACTACCTGGTCGGCATCCACCTGCTCGACGGCCTCCACGAGCTGGCGCGTTGACGGGTTCATCGATTGGCCCCCGCGGATGACCGCGTGCACACCCAGCGACTCGAAGATCCGTTGGACGCCGCTCCCCACCGCGACCGCCACAACCGCGGTTGTTGCCGGTTCAGGGTTGGTGATCGTCACCGTGGCGTCGGCGTCGGGATGGACCAGCTCCTCCAGGTGTTCGATCTCTTCGAACAGGTCGGTAACGCGGATCTGCTTCGGACGCCCGACAGCGATGCCGGCTTCGATGCTGGCCCCTATGTCGTTGGAATGTATGTGGCAGTTCCAAAGCCCGTCTCCGCCGACGACGACGATCGAGTCCCCGATCTCGCTCCACGACTGCTTGAACCCATCGATCTGCCCGTCTTCGGCTTCGAGGAAGTACATGACTTCGTACCGGAGGCTCGCGACGCTCGGCGTGGCGTCGCCGCTTGACGTGGTCCCAACACTCGCGCCGACGTTTGTGCGGGTGACTGGTTGGGGTTCGCGGATGGGCCGATCATCAACAACATGTAGGAGCGCGTCGATGAACAACATGAACCCCGCGCCGCCCGCATCGACAACACCCGCGTCAGCGAGAACCGGCAACAAGTCGGGCGTCGAGGCCAGAGCGATAGCACCTTGTTCGGCCACCCGATCGAGCATCTCGACCAGATCGTCACCCTCACCCGCGACATAGTCGGCCGCGGCTTCGGCGCAAACCCGGACGACGGTGAGAATCGTTCCTTCAACAGGTTTGGGGACCGCCTCATAAGCCGACCGCGATGCTTCGGTCAGGGCCGCTGAAAGCGCCGAAGCATCGATCACATCTGCCGCCGAGAGCGAGGTGGACAGAGCGCGAAGGACTTGGGACAAGATCACCCCGGAATTGCCGCGAGCTCCCATCAAGCTGCCATGACTGATTGCTTTCCAGGTCTGTTCCCCGGCGACATCTACGCCGCCCATCTCCTCGACGACAGATGTCAGGGTCAGAGACATGTTCGTGCCTGTATCGCCGTCGGGGACCGGGTACACGTTGAGTGCGTTGATCTCATCTCTGTGGAGAATCAACGCATCCCTGAACGCGACCAGAACCCTCTCCACGGCGTTGACATCGAGGCGTTCCAGGGTGGCCATGAGGCGAGATGGTAATGGGGAGGTGCGCGATCAGCCGTAATCGCCGGACGGATCGGACCTGGGTGGATCCGCCCAATGGTTAGATCCGAGGGCCTCACCTGGTTATCGTGGTCCACGTCTTGGCAGCGAATGCGGTTTCCAAGCCGCAACCAAGGAGTCGGCCGGAGTGCAAGGCGTGATCAAATCCTATGACCCGTCGACCCGAGACGGAGTGGTGATGTCCGAACGCGATTTCACCGAGTACGAGCTTTCGTCCGATGCGCTCGAGGGGTCGGTGTTCAGGATGCTGAGGCAGGGACAACGGGTCGTGTTCGACCTGAACGAAACAGGCCAGGCCACCCAACTTCGACTTGGGTCCGAGGTCGACCTTGGGACGCCAGACTTCCTGCGTTGAACACAGATAGAAACAACAATTCCGCGAACGACAACGACGTCGGAGAGCACGAAAAATGACAGGCAAACCTCCCACCGCCGTAGCTGATCAGCTACGCGATCAATTCGGACTCGAATCGGTACAGCTCCACTACGGACTGACCCAGGACGAGTTGTTCGACGCGGCCATCGCCAACGACCGCGGCCGTGTCGAACCCGGGGGCCCCGACGACGCTCAGAAGGCCCACGCGACCGCGCTGGGCAAGGACGGGCCGCTGATGTTCTACAGCGACCCGAGCTGCACTGGGCGCCCTGTGAGCGACACCTACGCAGTCGCCCGTCCCGAGGTGATCGACACCGTGTGGTGGAAGGACGGCTTCAGCCAGTTCGATCCAGACGCGTTCGACCGCCTTCTCCCCCGCGTAGTTCAGTACCTGAACGACCGATCAGCAGAGCTGTATGTCTCCGACGTGTTCTGTGGGTGGGACCCCGCCTTTGCTCAGCCCTACCGGTTCGTCGGCGAATACGCGACCCACGCCTACTTCTGCAACATCTTGTTCCCGAAGGCTGTCCGCGACGATTCGGATCGCGTCGAGACCGGTTGGACCATCATCAACGTCCCCTCGTTCCGCTGTGACCCCGACCGGGACGGAACAAAGTCCGACCGCGCGGTGATCATGGACATCCCCAACCGAGTGGCGTTGGTGGTTGGTCGCGCCGACTATTGCGGCGTCAACAAGAAGACGATGTTCACCGCGATGAACTACGTCCTACCCGCGATGGGTCAGCTGTCAATGCATTGCTCGGCCAACGTCGGGCCCGATGGCGACAGCGCAATCCTGTTCGGGTTGTCCGGAACCGGCAAGACGACCCTGTCCGCCGATCCTGGACGCCTCCTGATAGGCGACGACGAACACGTCTGGACCGACCGTGGTGTCTCCAACTTCGAGGACGGTTGTTACGCGAAGCTCATTGACCTCAACAAGGAGGCCGAGCCGGTCATCGCTGCTGCGATGAGCATGAAGGGAACCCTGATCGAAAACGTGCCAGCGCTTTCGAACAGAGCCATCGAAGACACCGATCCTCAGGACTTCGACCTCACCGACGGGTCGATCACCGAGAACACTCGATTCGCTTATCCGCTGGACTGCAACCCCGGTGTCGCCGACGGCGCCCGCGGCCCACATCCCGAGACCATTGTCTTGCTCACCGCCGACGCGTTCGGGGTCCTACCGCCAGTGGCGGTGCTCGATGCCGATGAGACCATGTACCACTTCGTGATGGGCTTCACCTCCAAATTGGCCGGCACCGAGGTCGGGGTGACCGAACCTGAGGCGACCTTCTCGTCATGTTTCGGCGCGCCGTTCATGTCGCAGAAGGCCAGCGTGTACGCCGAGTTGTTGGCACAACGCATGAGCGAACACGACACGCGGTGCATCTTGTTGAACACCGGCTGGACAGGTGGCCCGTACGGCAAAGGCGAACGCATGTCGCTCAAACACACGCGAGCGCTGCTGGATGCGGCCTTGTCCGGGGAGTTCGACGATGTCGAGCTTCGGATCGAACCGACACTTGGCCTACGGATGCCGACTACGTGCGAAGCCGTTCCCGACGAGATTCTCAACCCGCGCGAGACCTGGGACGATCCCGACAGCTACGACGAACAAGCCGCCAAGCTCCGCGACATGTTCCGCAACAACTTCCAGGAAAAGGGCTTCGCCTCCTTGGGCGTCAAAGACGTGATGTAGGCACCACAGCGTGGGCGCGAGGCGGCCCAGTGTGGAGGAGTAGCGTCTGGGCGTGGTGACGACGCTTGAAGACTTCCCGACTCCCGCCCTCGTAGCCGATCTCGGGTCGTTCCGCCGCAACTTGGAGACGATGTCGCACGCTCTGCCCGGCGCCCGCCTGCGGCCACACATCAAGGCATTCAAATCCACCGCCGTTGCCGGCCGTCTGGTGGGAGCGGGCCACCAGGCGTTCTGTTGCGCGACGATCCGGGAGATGGAGGGTATGGCGCGAGCCGGGTTCGGCCACGACCTCCTGCTGGCGAACGAGGTTCTGGACGCCTCTAGACTTGGGGCACTGTCCGAGGCGGGGGCCCGCATCACGGTTGCCGTGGACTCGGTGGAGACGATCCAGGCGGCAGCGCTGGGCGGCGTGCCCGAGGTGCTCATCGACGTCGATGTGGGATTGCCGCGTTGCGGCTGCCCGCCGGAGAGCGCGGGCCGACTCGCCGACACGGCCCGTTCGTTGGGACTGACGGTCAGGGGTGTGATGGGCTACGAGGGCCACCTGATGGATCTCACAAACAGAACCGAACAGGCCGAGTCGGTTGCAGCTTGCATGGAACTGCTCTCACAGGCTCACAACCAGGTCGGCGGCGACGTGATCTCGGCTGGGGGCACGGGAACGTTTGACATCAACCATGTCGCCACCGAGATTCAAGCTGGTTCGTACCTTTTCATGGACACGCACTACACCAAGGTCGGCCTACCGTTCGAGGAGGCCCTGACGGTCGTCGCAACGGTCATCTCGATCCACTCGGACGGACAATGGGCTGTGGCCGATGCCGGACTCAAAGCGCTGGCGATGGACCACGGAAACCCCGGACTGGACACAGGCGCAGTGCTGTTCTGCTCCGATGAACACACGACGATCTGCGATGGGGCATGGAGCATCGGTGACCGGGTCAGCCTGCGGCCGGCACACGTCGACCCAACCATCTCGAAGCACGAAACGATATTGGTCGTGGAGGACGGCGATGTCGTGGATCAATGGGCTGTCGATCTGAGGCATTGGTGAAATCCGGCCGTTGGTCCAACTGGGGCCGGAACCAGTCGGCCGATCCCGCGCGTAGGTATACGCCGACAAGCGAGGAAGAAGTGGGCGCGCTCGTGAGTCGAGGGGTTGCCGAGCGCCGCACCGTACGGGCAGTCGGGAGTGGTCACAGCTTCAGCGACATCGCTGTCACGAACGGCCTGATGATCGATATGAGCCGTTTCGACGACATCTCGAAGGTGGACATCGCGACGCGCCGGGTCACCGTCGGATCCGGAGTCGTTTTGGCCGATCTCAATCAGCGCCTCCGCGAAGTCGGGCTGGCCCTGCCCAACCTGGGCGACATCGATGCCCAGACACTGGCGGGCGCGACGGCGACGGCAACTCACGGCACGGGCATCAACCATCAATGCATCAGCGCGGCGATCGTCGGTGCCAGGTTGGTCTCGGGCGATGGCGGGTTGGTCGACATCGACGAGTTCAACCGACCAGACCTCCTGGGTCCTGTCAGGTGCAGCCTCGGCGCACTGGGCATCGTGACCGAGATGACGCTGCAGTGTGTCCCGGCATTCAACCTGCATGCGGTGGAGTCAACTCACGACGTAGACGAGGTCCTCGAACGTTTTCCAACGCTGTCCGCCAACAACGACCATGTGGAGTTCTATTGGTTTCCTCACACCAGAACCGCTCAGCTGAAAGTCAACAACAAGACTTCTGAACCAGAGGGAAACGCAAGGTTGGCTCGGTTCGTGAACGACGAGGTCCTGGCCAACGCCGGGTTCGGACTCCTCAACGTCGCGGGACGGAGGATCCCCGGTGTCGTGGCGCCGGTAATGAGGGCCGCCATGAAGCCGGGTCAAAGAGCCGAATATGTGGCTGCAAGCCACGCTGTGTTCTGTTCTCCTCGCCGAGTCAGGTTCATCGAGATGGAGTACGCGATACCAGCCGAGTCCGTCCTTGAAGCCTTCAACCGGGTGCGCGACGCAGTGAGCCGAGTCGGTCGACCGATCAGCTTCCCGATCGAGGTGCGGGTGCTCGGGCGCGACAACATTCCGCTCAGCATGGCGTCGGGCCGTGTCAGCGCGTTCATCGCCGTCCATGTTCCGACGCGCACCAGATTCGACGACTACTTCTCGCGGATCGAGGAGATCATGAACGACTACGGGGGCCGGCCCCACTGGGGAAAGCTCCACTTTCAGACAGCGGAGACGCTGGCACCCCGTTACCCGGATTGGGGCGACTTCCACGCTGCGTTGAGGGAGCTGGACCCCGACGGCCACTTTGCCAACGACTACCTGAGCCGCGTTTTGCGAGGCGAGGACTTCCGGCAGATGATCGGTGAGCGGCACCGAGGCGACTGACTGCGCCGGCCGCAGCGCCGCATGAAGCGCACGCGGCGCTTGTCGCTCAGGGGAGTTAGCGACTCTCGTACCCGTCGGGGTTGTCGCTCTGCCAATGCCAATGGTCGTGGACCATGTTGTCGATCGTTCGCTCGGCTCGCCATCCAAGATCCTGTTGGGCACGAGCAGGATCGGCGTAGGCAACAGCTACATCTCCCGGGCGCCGATCGACCACGCGGTATGGGATGTCGTGCCCCACGGCCTGGGTGGCGGCCGCGACGATCTCGAGGACCGATGTGCCCCGACCCGTGCCTAGGTTCCAGGTGTGGACTCCTCGACTTTCGGCCAGCTTCCGAAGGGCTGCAACGTGACCGCGAGCCAGATCCACTACGTGGATGTAGTCGCGTACCCCAGTCCCGTCCGGGGTGTCGTAGTCGCCTCCGAAGACCTGGAGCTCGGCAAGTTTTCCCACAGCTACCTGCATCACGTAGGGCATGAGGTTGTTGGGGATGCCCTTGGGGTCCTCGCCGATCAACCCGCTGGGATGGGCTCCCACGGGGTTGAAGTACCGAAGCAGTCCAACCCGCCAGCGGTCATCTGCCGCGGCGGCATCTCGGAGAATCTGCTCGATCATCGCCTTGGTGTGCCCGTATGGATTCACCGGACCGGTCGCCGCATCCTCCTGCAACGGAACCGGGGCGCTCGGGCTGTACACGGTGGCCGATGAGGAGAAGACAAACACGTCCACCCCGTTGTTGGACATCGTCTCGGTCAGATTCAGGGTGCTGCCCAGGTTGACCGAGTAGTAACGAAGTGGTTCGGCCACTGATTCGCCCACGGCCTTCAGCCCGGCGAAGTGCACGACACCCTCCACCGGGTGATCCGAGAACACCTGCTGCAACGCATCGGGATCGGCCACGTCGGCTTCGTAGAACGGAATGTTCCGACCGGTTATGGCCTCTACTGCGCTGATCGCGTTCCTCGACCCATTGTCCAGATTGTCCACCACGACCACGTCGTAGCCCGCTTCCAGGAGCTCGACACACGTATGGCTGCCGATGTAGCCGGCTCCTCCGGTGACCAAAACGGTCTGCATGCCTGTCATCTCATCACGATCGGCCGAAAATTCCTCGCATACATGGAATAGACGCCTTTACCGAGCGTTGGTTCCACCTGACAATCACGCACTCAGCTTTTCTGCAATGGAGGCAACCCCCAAATGCGAGTCCGTACCTATGATCCGTTTCGCCAGTTCGACCGGGCATTCAGCTCTGTCCCGGCGCAATCACCACGCATCCCGCTCGATGTGCTGCGCAGCGACGACAACGTCGAACTGCACTTCGATCTTCCCGGTGTCGACGTCGACAGCATCGACCTGACCGTCGAGAAGCGCGAGCTGACCCTGAAGGCCGAACGTCACTTCGAGGTCGGCGAAGGCCAGACTGTCGCCCGGTCCGAGCGCCGCCACGGCGTTCTGAGCCGGTCACTTGTCCTCGCGGAGAACCTTGACACAGACTCCCTTGCCGCCGACTACGCCGACGGTGTTCTCGTGGTGACCATTCCTGTCATCGCGGAAGCCAAACCCCGCAAGATAGAGATCAGCCAGGGTCAAGCCGAGCTCAACGCCTGAGCCGGCGTCGACCACGCCCGAATACCACCAACGATCAACTCGTGACCGGTCGCTCGCCAGCGACCCGTCACGAGTCGTTTTCGGCCACCTCACTCAGTGAACACCGAAGGGCCTGCGCAAAAAGGCTTCTGGGCCCGAGTTCTCCTCTCGGGTTACCATTCGAACCCCGAGCAAATCCGCATGTTCAAGCCCTGCGGATGCAAGGCCTGCCAATTGGAGTCCACGATGGCCGTTAGCGCATACGTTCTGATCCAGATCGAGATGGGCAAGGCAGCCGATGTCGCGGATCGGATACGGGACATCGATGGAGTCGACTCAGCCGATATCGCGACCGGGCCCTACGACATCATCGCGAAGACCTCGGCGGACACCATGGACGACCTGGGCAGGATGGTCGTAGGCCAAATCGAGATGGTCAGCGGCATCACCCGGACACT
>JBPCTU010000433.1:0-3674 GCA_051011515.1 Acidimicrobiales bacterium | reverse complement strand
CGATGTCGTCGAAGTTCACGATGACCCCGGCCACCAACAACACTGCGATGGCGAGGCTGGACGTTTGGGCCATGTGCGGCTGTAGGCCCTTCGCCATCTCCTCATAGCGCCACCGGGCCAACAGCCCCAACGCCAGAGGTAGCAACATCAAGAAGATGAGCGAAGAGGCGATGTCCCAGGCGTTGACCTCGACTCCGCTGATGAACACCGGCAGGAAGATCGGCATGTAGGCCACCGTGATGACCATCAGCATCACCATCAGACCGACCGCGAATGCAGAGTCCCCCTTCGCTGCCTGGGCCAGCTTCGGCAGAAAGGGTGCGCCGGCTGCGGTGGCGATCAGGATGAGCCCGACAGCGAGACCCTCGTCTAGCGAAAGAACCTCTCCCAGGCCCCAACCAAAGAGCGGCACGACCACGAAGTTGGCCGCCAGCGCTATGGCCACCAGGCGGCCAGATCGAAGGGGCTCCACGATCTGGGTGATAGTGAGATCCAACCCCATGGCCAGCATCGATGAGACCACGAACACCAACAGAGACACCTGCAGAATGACCTGCAGTACTTCGCCATCCATTTTCTGGTTTCTACCTGTTCCGTAGTTGTGCGTCTACTCGAGGCTGGTGAGCCAGACGGCGAGGGCGAACCCGCCGACGGTGGCCAAACCGGCGTAAATCTTGCTCCGGTCGTAGGCCTCAGGCGCCATCTCATCGGCAATCATTGTCAGCAGAGCGCCGGCGGCGAATGACTCGATCAGCACGCCCGACAGCGCGTCGCTGTTGTCGACGATCACATACCCCAGGCCCGCCGAAACTGCGGAGACGGCGACGATGGCCCACCACAGGAGCCGGATCTTCAGCTTTTCCCAACCGGATCCGACCATGTTGACCGTTGACCCGAGCGATTCGGGAAAGTTGGATACCCAGATACCGGCGAGCAGTGAGACGCTTACTCCGCCGCCGCCTACCAGCGACATGCCTAGAACGGCCGATTCCGGAACGCCGTCGAGCACTGTGCCGAGGACGATTCCGAGGCCGCCGCCGTCCTCATCCTCTCCATCGTCGTCTTTGGCTTTCTGGCCTTCGCCGCCGCCCTTGCCGTCGGGACTCTTCCGATCGCCTCCGCCCAGGTGGGCTATCGCGCGATCTCCCGCGAAGAAGACTGCGGAGCCCGCCGCGAGTCCCAGAGCTACCTTCCAGGTGTCAGCGTCCTCCATTGCCGGCGCGATCAGCTCGAATGACACCGAAGAGATCAGGGCACCGACGCCGAACGCCATTATCAGGCCGATCACCATGCGACTCAGCCGAACCGCGAACGCGAGCTCGGCGCCAACGACCAGGGCCGAAGCGCCTATGGCTCCCCAGAATGCAGCTTCAGCCATCGGTGGCCTCCGCTGTTGAAGCGGCACTGTCGTTGACTCGTTCGGGTGTTTCCCTCATTGCTCTTCTTTCTGAATCACAATTCTTCGCTCGACATCGATATCGACACCGTTGACTCAGATCGAGGCGCCGGCTTCCGGCTTGGGGTGCAGCTGCGGCCGGTTGAGCAGGTCCTCGTAGATCAACTCGGTCATCTCTGCGATGCGACCCTGTTGAGCGGGGTCGTTCCATAGGTTGATCCGCTGGCGCGGGTCGTCGACGGTGTGATACAGCTCGCCCTCGGTCCCTTCGTAGGTGCGGGTGCGGTCGTACAGCGTGCACGTCCAGCCGTCCTTGAACACAGTGTTCATGATGATCGAGCAGTCCGGTGTGTGGCTCTCGTACTGGGTGAACACGTGCTCGCGTCCCTGCGCGGCGGCGTCGGCCTCGTCCTTGGGAAGGGGTCGACCTTCCATCCAGTCGGGAACGTCGACGCCGGCGATGTCACAGATCGTCGCCGGGATGTCCATGACCCCGACCGGTGAATGGACGTCAGCGGCGGGTACCGCCCGGCTCGCCGCCGGCTTCCAGATCATCGAGCAACGGGTGATGGAGTCGATCATCGCTGGGCCAATAAGCAGCAGGCCGTTGTCGCCGTCCATCCCGCCGTGGTCCGGCGTAAAGATGATGTCGGTGTCCTCGAGCCAGCCCTTCGCATCGAGGTGGGCGATGACGCGGCCGATGGCATCGTCGATCAGTGCGTTGGAGATGTGGATCTTGGCGTTGATCTCGCGGATCTTGTCCGGGTTGTCGAGTTCGTGCTGGTACGAGTGGCCCTGGAGCGCCTCGAACGAGACGAACTTCGATCCGTCCCACCACCACTTCCAATGCGCCGGCTTCTGATCGAGCCAGCCGACACGCTCGGCCTCCGACGTGCCATACAGCTCGTCGACATCGATGTCACGCCAGTCGACGCGGTGGGTCTCCGACGACGGCGGGTCATAGGGATGATGCGGATCGGGGAACGACATCCAGCAGAACCAGTCGTCCTCGTCGTCCATCGAGTCGACCCACTTCATAGTGTGATCGGCGACCCAGTCGGTGTGGTAGAGATCCTTGGGGATCGGGTTCTCCTTGACGAACAGCGCCCCGGTGTCGCCGCCCGACTCGACGTTCATCGTCACCTGGTCGCCAGGCTTCTTGGGCATGTTGAGCAGCCGGTAGTAGTCCTCGGCATGCTCGGGGTAGTTGCGCTTGATCCACTGCGTGTAGTGCCCGGTCTCGGGAACCAGGTCGTGGGATGCGACGATCATCGTGTCGAACCCGCGCACCGGCGCATAGCTGTTCTGGATGCCGAGCGAGGACTCCATCGAAAACTGGCTCGAGAACGGCTCGAAGTGCGGCTTGCCGATCAACGACGTGCGGAACGTCGTGTTCTTTTTCAGGTACTCCGCCACCGACGGTGAGTCGTGCGGGAGTGCGATCCCGTTGTTCCACGAACCGTGGGACCGCGTGTACTGACCGGTCAACATCGTCGACCGCGACGGCATGCACAACGGGTTCTGGTTGTAGCCCCGCCAGTACTGAACGCCGTCTCGCGCCAAACCGTCGATCACGGGAGTTTGCGCGTACTGGCTGTGCGGCCCGTTCCAGGCCCCGATCGTGTCCCAACGCTGCATGTCGTCGGTGATGAAAAGTACTCGTTTGGCCATTCTCGGCTCCCAGTCGTCATTTGGCTTGCGCAATGTTAGGTCTAGCGGAGCGGGACGCCTCAGTCATCGCCTCAGCGGGGTGACGTGCTCAATCACCCCACGATGGGTGAACCCATTTCTGCTCGGACTTGCGAAGGTTGGGGTGGAGGCAAGCCATGCCTGGCAGATACGAGATCGATGTGAAGGGGCGACTCGGGTCGGAGATGCTGCACGCTCTTTCTGACGTCGAGCCAGAGGTTCGGAGGGACTCCACGAGGTTCAGGGTCGAGGATGACCAGCCGGCCCTGCATGGTCTGCTCGTTCGGTTACGCGACCTCGGACTCGAGATCGAGGCTGTGTGGCGAATCGACTGATCGACGGCGCAGCATTGGCGACACACGGTCATCAAACAAGGCCGAGGCGGCGAGCCTCTTGTATCGCCGCTGCTCGGCTTGCGACTCCGAGCTTTGTGTAGACGTGGCGAACGTGGGACTTCACGGTGTTTCGTGACACGAAGAGTTCCGTACCGATCTCTCGGTAGCTCAGACCACCAGCAAGCTGATCGAGAACCTCCAGTTCTCGATCGCTCAACGGCTCGATGAGGTCTTCGTGTCCGACCTCGCTGGAC
>JBPCTU010000432.1:0-8629 GCA_051011515.1 Acidimicrobiales bacterium | reverse complement strand
GTTGACGTCTACGACGGCCTGCCAATCCTCCATGGATGTCTCGAGACTTGGCGCTCTGAGCGACCGCCCGGCACAGGTGACGAGAACGTCGCAGCGGGCCAGGTCACCGAAGAGCTCCTTGACACCCTCTTCGTCCGTGACGTCGAGGCCCGCCGACGTGGCACCAATCTCCTGAGCGGTCTTGGCCGCCAGCTCGGCGTCGAGGTCGACCACCACGACATCGGCTCCGGCTTGTCCGAGCGCATGTGCCGCGCCGCGACCGATGCCACTGGCGCCTCCGGTCACCACGGCTGTACAACCGTCGAGCCGAAAGAGTTCGGCGATCTCAGGGATGGGCGGTCGTAGATCGGGCATCGTTCAGCTGAACTCGGGTGACCGTTTGGCCAGTGCGGCAGCGACGCCTTCACTGAAATCGGGGTGCGCCATGGAGTGCAGTTCTGCGGCGAGGCTGGCTTCGAATAACGAAGAGAACTGCGCCTTGATCCAGTTGTTTATGGCGATCTTTGTGCCCTTCAGTGCGACCTGGGGGCCTGTGGCGAGACGCTCAGCCACGCCCATCGAGGTCGACATCACGTCATCAGCCGGGACGACATGGTTGATCAGCCCGAGGCTCAACGCGTCCTCGGCACTCGCCATGGTGCCGAGCATCATGTATTCCTTGGCCCGGTTCGGGCCCGCCAGCAATGTCCACACGGCGAGTCCGCCGTCGCCGGGGACGAGCCCGATCGTGATGTGAGGGTCACCGAGGAGCGCCTCGTCACTGACAACCACGATGTCGCACAGCAGCGCCAGCGTGCACCCGAGGCCCACGGCATGACCGTTCACCGCGGCGATCAGTGGCTTCTCGAAATCAAGGAGGTTGTAGATGATCCGGCGGCCTGAAGCGCCGCTGATGCCCGAACCGCCGGCCGGATCGACCGCGAGGCGCCTCTGCATGTCCTTCAGGTCGCCGCCGGCACAAAACGCGCGTCCGGAGCCGGTGAGAATTGCGACCCGGACATCGTCGTTCTCGCCCAGCTCGCCCCAGACCCTCTCCATCTCTGCGTGAGACTCGGGGTGCAGCCCGTTCAGGACGTCGGGCCTGTTCATCGTGACCGTCGCCACGCCATCTGAGATATCGATCTGAAGGTGTTCGTAGTCCACGTGCGGACGGTATCAGTCCTCTGGTGTCGGATTCGGTGGGCGCGAAATGGCAGACTCGGACGATGCGCGAGGTCACGGCGGTAGAGGATGGATGACGAACCGCCGACCGTCACCGCCATCCACATTGCTCCGGCGACTCGCCTGCCGATGCGCCAGGTGGAGGAGGTCGAAGCCGAGGCCGGCAAAGGTCTCGTGGGAGATCGCTACCACGGGACCCGTCACCGCCACCTGACCCTGCAGTCGGCGGTCGATCTCGCTGACGCCGCGGCGGAGTTGGGTCTGGCGGTCCGTCCTGCAGACACCCGAAGGAACATCACCGTCTCCCATGGCGAGATTCCATCCAAACCCGGGACGCGGCTGGCCATTGGCGAGGTTCAGCTGGAGGTGGTCAGAGTGGCCGCGCCTTGCAAGCTTCTCGACGACGGCATCGGGGCGGGCGCGCGAACTGCGCTCCGCCGTCGGGCAGGTTCGGTCTGTCGCATACTGTCGTCGGGAACCATCCGGGTTGGGAACTCGGTCGACCTTGGCTCTACGGGGCTCGACGGGTAGCACTAGGAGCGCCAAAAGATGCCATTCGATCACGCGGGCCAGGTTGCGTTCATCACCGGCGCGGGATCCGGAATCGGCCGGGCAACGGCGTTACGGCTCGCGAGCGAGGGCGCGGCCGTTGTGGTGGCCGACATCGATGCGACCGGCGCCGACGAGACGGTTGCTGCAGTCGAGGCGATAGGAGGCGAGGCGCTGGCGGTCCGATGTGATGTGCGGGACCGAGGTGAGATAGCGGCTGCCGGCCAGGAAGCGTTGGCCAGATTCGAACGGCTGACCTATCTGGTCAACAACGCCGGCCTCGTCACTATGGACAGCTTCGACGATCTCACCGAAGAGGCCTGGGACCTCGTCGTCGATGTGAATCTCAAGGGTGTCTACCTGGTCACCCAAGAACTCAATGGCTTCATCGCTGCTTCAGGCGGCGGAGCGATTGTGAACCTCTCGACGATCGAGGCCCGGGTGGTCGTGTCGAGCCAGGGGTTTTGCCAGGTCCACTACAACGCCTCGAAAGGTGCCATCCCGAACCTGACCAAGGCGTTGGCCGTGGAGCTCGGCCGTAAGAAGATACGGGTGAACGCAGTCGCTCCCGGGCCGGTCGCCACCGATTTCGTTGACTACGAGGGCATCACCTCGGCCGAGGCCATGGAGTTCATGCGAGAGCGGCTGGTCATTCCTCGCGTTGGCCTCCCCGACGACATCGCCGCGGCGGTGTCATTCCTGCTCTCTGCCGAAGCGGGTTGGATAACCGGTGTAGAGCTGCCAGTAGACGGTGGGTGGCTCACTCGCTGATTGTCTAGCGCCGGTTCCTGCGTGAGCTCTCGCGGGTGGGCTGTCTACGGTTGAGCTGTGGGTGGCCGCGCGTGCGACGATGGGCCGGCGCAGTCGGAAGACAACCAAGAGGTGACATGAAGATGACGGTGCACGAGCGGCCGTTCGGCCGCTACCTCGAGGACTTCGAACCCGGCGATATCTACCGCCACTGGCCGGGCAAGACGATAACGGAGGCCGATGATCATCTCTTCTGCATGATCACGATGAACCACCATCCCTTGCACACGAACGAATGGTTTGCACAAAACGAGACGGTTCACGGCAAGAACGTGGTCGTCGGAAACCTTGTCTATTCACTGGTGCTCGGGATGTCGGTACCCGATGTCTCCGGCGCGGCGATTGCCAACCTCGAGGTGGAGGTATTGCGGCACGCCAGACCTACGTTCCATGGCGACACGATCTACGCCGAGACTCGGGTGCTCGACAAGAAGGAGTCGTCCTCGAAGCCGGAACGAGGCATCGTCACCGTGGAAACGAAGGGCCTCAACCAGCGAGGCGAAGAGGTCTGTTACTTCAAGCGCAAGGTGATGGTGTGGAAGCGCGACGCCGGACCCGACAGGAAACGGCCCTATGACGACGTCTGGTCCGATTGATGCGTAGCCCGAAGGACTTCTTCCGCCCTCTCGCGGTAGGTGCGCCCGTGCCTTTGCGCGAAATCCCAGTGCGTCCCTCCCGGGTGATCCACTTCTTCCCGCCGTCCAGCGAGAAGATGGTCGCGAAAGCTCCCGACATCGCACCGACGGTCGACATCTTGTTGGGCAATCTCGAGGACGGCGTTCCCGCCGATCAAAAAGAGGCGGCCCGGGCCGGAATGGTTCAGGTCGGCCAGAACGTCGATATGGGTGACACTCAGCTCTGGACCCGGACCAACAGCCTCGATTCGCCTTGGGGCCTCGACGATCTGATCACGCTGGTCACCCAAATCGGCTCGGCCCTCGACGTGATCATGATCCCCAAGGTCGAAGGTGCCGAGGACATTCACTATGTGGACCGGCTCCTCGCCCAACTCGAGGCGAAGGCCGGGCTCGAAGAGCCGTTGCTGGTCCATGCGATCCTCGAGACGGCGCGCGGGGTGGCCAACGTCGAGGAGATCGCGGGCGCCAGTCCGCGAATGCAAGGGCTGTCGTTAGGGCCAGCAGACTTGGCCGCCAACAGAGGAATGAAGACCACAAGAGTTGGCGGCGGTCACCCGGGTTACCTAGTACGAAATGACCCCGACCCCGATGCGCCCGACGCGCAACGAGAGACGGCCCAACAGGATTTGTGGCACTACACACTGGCTCGGATGGTCGACGCCTGTGTAGCCAACGGGATCCTGCCGTTCTACGGGCCCTTCGGTGACATCGCCGACACGACGGCATGTGAGGATCAGTTCCGGAACGCCTACCTGCTCGGTTGTGTTGGTGCATGGAGCCTGCATCCGGTGCAGATAGACATCGCCAAGAAGGTATTCAGCCCTGAGCCGAGCGAGGTTGCACACGCGCAGCGGGTCATCGAGGCAATGGGGGATGGAACCGGAGCGCTGATGATCGACGGCAAGATGGAGGATGACGCCAGCGTGAAACAGTGCCGCGTGGTGGTGGAGTTGGCCAGGACCTTGGCGGCACGCGACCCCGAGCTGGCCGAGAGTTACGGATACGACCAATGAGGCCGCGCCGATCTGTCTTGTACATGCCTGCAGCGAACGCCCGGGCATTGGAGAAGGCGAAGACCATCGCGGCCGATGCCCTGATCTTCGACCTCGAAGATGCGGTTGCACCTGACGCCAAGGAGCTCGCGCGAGAACAAGCGGTGCAAGCTGCCGAATCGGGCGACTACGGGGAGCGCGAGATCACGATCCGCTGCAACGGTCTGGACACGCCTTGGGGTGCCGATGACCTGGCTGCTGCTTCCCGGGCCGCTCCCGACGGCATCGTGATACCGAAGGTTTCCGGGCCGGCGCATCTCGGAGAGGTTGTTGTCGCTTTGGAGAGAGCGGGGGCGCCTGAGAAGACCACCATCTGGCCGATGATCGAGACACCGTCGGCTATCTTCTCCGCTCGCGAGATCGCCGCCTTCGAACGGGTCGAGGTGCTGATCATGGGGACCAACGACCTTGCCAAGGAACTGCGCGCGGTTCAGGTCGCCGGTCGACATGCTCTTGTGCCGCATCTGGCTCAGGCCGTGTTGGCCGCTCGGGCCGAAGAGGTCTCGGTGATCGACGGGGTCTTCAACGATGTGACCAACGCCGAGGGGTTCGTTGCCGAGTGTCAGCAGGGGTTCGAGATGGGTTTCGATGGCAAGACCCTGATTCACCCCTCCCAGGTCGGACCGGCCAACGACACCTGGGCGCCCGGTGAAGAAGAGCTGGAGCATGCCGCGAAGGTGATAGCGGCATTCGAGGAAGCGGAGGTCGAGGGACGAGGCGTGATCACCGTCGACGGACAGATGATCGAGAACCTTCACGTCGACAACGCAAAACGTTGTCTTGCGACGGCCGACGCAATTGCTCGTTCGGGTGGCGAGACAGGAGACCCAAATGGCTGAGCACCTCAACGCTCCGAGCCTGGTCCCAGGTGTCGAGCCGAAACTCATCGAGGAATACTTCGGTGGGGTCAACAGCGGCCACGACGACATCAGCATCGCCCGCATGGTCGCACCGCCTGGATGGACTGAACCCGGTCAGCGTCCCTTGTTCCGCGAGATGACGGTCGTTCTCGAGGGAAGGCTCCACGCCGAGACCGAGTCCGGCCTGGTGGAGGTGTCCGCCGGCGAGGCCTTCGTGTCCGAACCGGGTGAATGGGTGCGTTACAGCACACCTGACACCAGCGGCGCCACATACATAGCGGTCTGTACGCCCGGATTCAGCCCAGAGCGCGTGAACCGCGACTGAGCGGACAGAGATGCAGGAGCCGCTGGGCTGGGCTCTGTCTCGGTAGTCGCCGGTACGATCGGCCCTCGTGACTGTGTCTCCGACAATCGAAGAAGCCAAGGCGGCTGTTGTTGCTGCCGAGGCGGTTCTGGACCAGGCGATAACGATGGCGAAGAGCCGTGGACCTGGCGTTCAGGACGACCAGGTCTTCCTGTACGACCTTTCCCACGCGGCCGCGGGCATCTCGATGTGCGGGACGGCACTGGAGTATGCCGAACAAGGTGAGGACGAGGCTCGCCTCGCGATCGTGTTCACGGGCCGGATAATCGCCCAGCTCGGATCCACACTGTGGGCCGCCAACGAACGATGGGGGGTTGCCGACGACGCGCTCGCCGCCGCTCAACCCTTCGCTGCCGCTGCGACGACCGCTGACTTCGTTGCCGGGGCGGCTGACCGTCCTGGTGCTGCGCACCTCCCCGATGACTTGGAAATGGTCGCCGACACGTTTCGCCGATTTGGTGAGGACAAGATCGCGCCTCAGGCCGAACACATCCATCGTCAGGACCTGGACATCCCCCAGGACATCATTGACGGTGTCGCAGAGTTGGGGTGTTTCGGGTTGTCGATACCAACTGCCTATGGGGGCTTCGCCGAAGGCACTGAAGACGATTACCTCGCAATGGTCATTGCCACAGAGGAGCTGTCTCGAGTGTCGCTCGGAGCCGGCGGTTCGCTCATCACCCGTCCGGAGATCCTGGCTCGCGCTCTCGAGTCGGGCGGCACCGAGGCACAGAAACAACACTGGTTGCCCCGCATCGCTTCTGGAGAGACGCTCTGCGCGGTGGCGGTGACCGAACCCGACTTCGGCTCTGACGTGGCGGGTCTCAAGGTGGCTGCGACGCCAACTGAAGGCGGGTACATCCTGAATGGCACCAAGACCTGGTGCACGTTTGCAGGTAGAGCCACCGCGTTGATGGTCCTGGCCCGCACCAACCCCGACCCCGAGAGCGGGCATCGCGGTCTGAGTATCCTCATCGTCGAGAAGCCGACTGACGACGGTCACTCGTTCCGTCACTCCCAGGACGGGGGAGTCATGGAGGGTCGGGCCATACCGACGCTCGGCTACCGGGGCATGCACTCCTACGAAGTGAGTTTCTCGGATTGGTTCGTGCCTGCCGACAAGCTGATTGGTGGCGAAGACGGGCTGGGCCGGGGGTTCTACCTACAGATGGCCGGGTTCGAGAACGGTCGGATCCAGACGGCGGCTCGTTCGGTGGGCGTCATGCAGCGGGCGTATGAACTCGCGCTCGAGTACTCGTCGGAACGCCGGGTGTTCGGGCAGTCGCTCGACGAGTACCAGCTGACTCGAGTGAAGCTGGGGACGATGGCCGCTCTGATCCAGATCAGCCGGCAGTACGCGTACCACGTGGCGCGAGCGATGGCGACTGGCGACGGTGCTGCCGAAGCCGCAATGGCCAAGGCCTTCGTATGCAAGGCAGCGGAATGGGTCACACGTGAGTCTCTACAGATTCACGGTGGTTACGGGTATGCCGAGGAGTATGAGGTGAGCCGACTGTTCGTCGACGCCCGCGTTCTGTCGATCTTCGAAGGCGCCGACGAGACGTTGTGTCTCAAGCTGATCGCACGGCGACTTCTCGCCTGAACCTGAACTGTCATTCGGCGAGAATCGCCTCACCAACAACGGGACCGCCTCTCAGTCTCGCGGTGAACGCGAGCACGAAGGCCGCGACCGCTCCGACAATCATGAGTGCTTCCAGCGAGGTGGCTTCGACTATCGGTCCGGCCACGAGGTTGGCCAACGGGACGGCTCCGCCGAATGAAAGAACCCACAACGCTGCGATACGTCCCCGCACCGAGTCGTCGACGTGCTCCTGCCAGGCGGTGGCCAGTATCACCGGCAACATGAAGTAGAAGAAGCCGACGGACGTGATTGCGCCGTATGCGAGTTCGACCTCGTTCACCAACGCCAGCCACAGCAATGACACGCCGAAGCCGATGAACGAAAGTCGCAGCATCAGCGATGGAGCGATGTTGAGAAACAGCGTGCTCGATGCGATGGCTCCGGCCAGCGCGCCGGCGCCGAACAGTGCATAGAAGTACCCGTACTGCGTGCTCTGAGCGTCGATACCGAGGTTCACCTCAGCGATCGCCGGTAGCTGCCCGATGAATGGAAGACACAAGAACGTGAACGTCGTCATGATCACCAGAGGTTGGCCCACCTGCGGAGCGCGATAGGCCACGCGGAACCCACCGAAGATTCGATCACCCAGCGACTGCCCGCTCGAAACGGGCGAGGGCATGGGCGTGATCCAGATGGCGATGATCACGAAGAGGTAGGTGCCGGCGTTCAACGCGAACACCTCGGCGAAGCCGAACTGGCTGACCAACCACCCCCCGAGTGCAGGCCCGACGACACGGGCGGCGTTGATCTGGGCCGAATTCATGGCGATGGCCGCCGGCATGTTGCCAGGTCCCGCAAGCGTCGGCAGGATCGAAACGAACGCCGGGGCGTAGATGCCTTGACCCAGCCCGATGACGAACACGAGCGCCAACAACGTCACTTCGCCGATCTGGCCGTCGACGACCATCGCCGCCAGCACGAAGCTCCACACCATCTGCCAGACCTGGGTACTCAACAGGAGCTTTCGACGATCCACCGTGTCGGCGAGTGAGCCACCGATCAGGGAGAGAACGGCAAGCGGTGCCAGGGTCGCGAAGATGAGTAGGCCCAGGTAGGTGCTCGACCCGGTGAGCTCCCATGCCAGAACTCCGAGGGTCGTGTTCTGCATCCAACGGCCGGCGTTGGACGCGAACGATGCTACGTAGAGCCGGCGGAAATCTTGGTTTGCCCAGGCGCTCCTGGCGGTGCCTCGTTTGACCGGCGTCATCTGCGATCACGGTACAACCGGGGTCGGACAGCTCAGCGTTGGAGCGAGATGACGACCAAGTCGGTTGGAGGCTCGTCCTCAGCCGTGGGCAGCTCGGTGATCGATCTTCGGCCGCCTACAACCTGTATGAGTCGGCGCCGCCCATCAGCCGCTTCGAAGACCCCTTTTGCCCGGACCACATCTGGCCCCAGTTTCTCCAGCTCCTCGACGATGTCGGCGTCGGTTGCGCCGTGGGGGAGCGGGATGGTCGTCACAACGTGGGGGTCGAACAGCTGTGGTGGTGCCAGCGCAACAGCGCTACCCGGTTGTCTTGATGCCAGGTCGAGTAGCGCGGCGATGGCATCTG
>JBPCTU010000431.1:0-3989 GCA_051011515.1 Acidimicrobiales bacterium | reverse complement strand
GCGACAGCCCGATCGCGAAGGCGATGCCTCCGAGCATGCCCAGCACCAGCACGGCGGCAACTGTGATAGTTCCCAGCCAAAACTCGGACCTGCGGATTCGCCACAGTGCTTTGAAGTCATCGAGCGCGAACAGGCCAAACCCAGCGACGATCACGATGCCCGCCAGGACCGCCAGCGGCAACTTCTCGAACAGTCCGGTCAGGAGGAACAGCGTGAGAAGAACGAGTCCAGAACAGACCAGCCCCACCAGATTTGATCGGCCTCCAGCATCGCGTTGAACGAAGCTCCGGGACTGGCTGCCGTTCACTGGGATTCCTTGAAGAATGCCCGAAGCGACGTTGGAGGCACCGACCGCCAGGAACTCTTGGTCTGCGTCCAAGCTGTAACCCCCGGTGACCGCCAGGGAACGGGCGGTCAGGAAGCTGTCGGGATATGCAAGCAGAGCGATGCCGAGCGTAGGCAGGAGAAGCTGTGTGAACTGATCGAAGCTCACGTTCGGAACTCCCGGCACCGGGACTCCCGATTCGATCGATCCCACGATCGCGACCCCTTCCTGGTCGAGATCGAATGCTGCCACGAGGATGATCCCCAAAACCACTGCAACCAACGGGGCCGGAACAGCAGGGACGAATCGTCGTAGCGCCAACACCAAGACAACGGTGGCCAATCCGATGAGGGTCGTCAGCCCGTGAGCATCATCAACGTTCCGAACAACTGCCCCGATATCGGTCGTGTAGAGGCTGGTGTCGATCTCAAGCCCGAACAGCGCTTCGAGCTGACTGATCACGATGATGACCCCCGACCCGAACACGTACCCAGCGAGGATCGGCCGTGAGAGGAACTCGCTTATGAAGCCGAGACGGAATACGAAGCCGAGAACGCACCAGCCACCAACAAGCAACGCGGCCATCGACGAAAGCTCGATGATGTCGTCGGGGCCGGTGACCAGGGGTGCGATCGCGGCGCCCGCCATGATGGCCACCGTCGACTCGGCTCCCATGTTGAGGTCCCGACAGGTTCCGAAGAGTGCGTAAGCTGCAAGCGCGGCGACTGCCGCGTAGAGCCCGTGTACCGATGGCACGCCAGCCAACGTCGCATAAGCGAGTGACTGCGGCACCACAACTGCCCAGACGGTCAACGCTGCACGAGTGTCGGCGACAGCGGAGTTGCGGACGCCGTCCGCGATGCTTGCAAGACCTGGCACCAATCGCCTGACCCCAGTCGCCTGGTCCGGTGCTTCCAACGTCACGATGTCGTCCAGTTCATCGGTGCCGACCTAGCGCCTGGCCGACTCGTCCGGGAGATCAACAGGGAGCGGCAGCTCGGGATCCCATTTGACGTCGACCAGAATTGCGCCTCGCACATCGCAGCCACCGGTATCCGTGCCGGTGAAGTCAGCACCGGTTAGGTCGGCACGAACGAACCGTGTTCCCCAATGACGCACGATCCGGTTTGCCATGCGCCGAATCGAGCGGTCACGAGTGTCGCCGCGAACAGCTCGCTTGGACACCGCTACCAACAAGATACCGACGACGATTCCGGCGAATCCTCCTTGCGCACGACCGGTTGCCAACCCCCCGAGAACGCCGACGACAGCTATTGACCATGCCCCGAATACCCCTCCTACCACTCGGCCCAGGATGCCCGCGAGCACGGCCAACACGAGAAAGGCCACCAATGCACTGGCCTCGACAATCCGCCCATACTCGACCTCGTCCCAGATGGCATTGGCACCCACATTCACGACGACGACAACCACATACGCGAGTACGACTACTCGAAACGCCAGGTCGAACCCGCGCCAATAGATGACCCCGACCAAGAGCGCCAACACGATTGCGACCGATCCGCCCTCGGCCACCCGGTCCCACTCATCTTCGAACAGCTGCTCTCTGAGCTGCTCTACAACTAGGCCAATCACGAAACCACCCACCACCGCTACGATGCTCGCACCCAGAAGCAACGCCCATCCGATGTTGGGTGGGACTCCCAACCGCGCGTCGCTCAGGTTCGCCGACCGAAGCACTGCATTCGTGAAGTCCGCGCCACGCAGGTCGCGTTCCGCGAGGTCAGCGTTCTCGAGGTCGGCTCCCCGACACGCTCCTTCACGTGCCCGTTCGACGGAGTACTCCTCGCTTGCCACGCCAGAGCCTTATCGCACTCGCGGTGAGCAGCGCTAGCCGAAAACGGCTTGGCATCCTCGAGGCGAAACGTCTGCCAACGCGCCGATTCAGGATTGCGGCCCAAACGCCGTCGTCCTAGCGTCCGCCAGCGTGAGTCGAGGCGAACGGACGCGACGAGGTTGGCGGACTGGCGAGTGAGCGAGCGACGATGGCTCCATTGGTTCTTCCGGAGGACCCGCGAGGCGGTTCGCGACAACAATTGGGTACTACCAGCGCTCGGCGGCGTCATCGGGGTACTTCTCGCTCTAGCGGTCGGGACGGGAGGCGGCACTGAGGACGCCGGCTGGACGGTAACCGTCGACCAGTCGCGAGATACGCTTCTACAGCTACTCGCTCTGCTTTTCACGGCGCTCAGCATCGTTCTCGCACTCGCGTCAGTGGCAGCCCAGAATGTCGTGAACCGGTTCGGTTCACGGACACTTCGGCTGTATCTGCGGCGCTCACCGGAGCGCTACCTGGTGGCGATGTTCTGCGTCACCGCAGCCTTCGTCATCGTCGAACAGTTTCAGTTGAGGAAACTCCCTTCAGATGGACCCGCTCCGGTTGCGGGGTTGGTCATCTCGGTGATCCTGCTCATCCTGACCGCTACTTTGTTGATCGCCTATGTGGCCTCGGTGGTCCGCTGGTTCAGGGTCGATCGCGCAGTCGTCGGGCTCAGGCGCGCCGTGCTGGATGCAGCCGCATCGGCGGCCCGGACAAGACAGGGCCGCTCGGTCCAAACGTCGATGCCAACGCGGCCCGAGGACGCGATCGACCTGCTGGCCCGCCAATCGGGGTTCGTCGCCGAAATCGATGGCAAGGCCGTATTGGACCAGCTCGGGGAGGCTGACGCGCTGGCCGCGATCACGCAACATCTTGGGTCGGCCGTGGTCGAGGGAGAACCCATCGGCTGGATTGCGGCCCAACCCGGTGATGCCACGGCGCTCCCCAAGATCTCGGTCGACGACGTGGTTGACGTCGCCACCACAAGGGAACTGGTAGACAGCATCGAGTACGGCCTGGTCGGCATGGTCGACATCGCGATCCTTGCTTTGTCCCCGGCGGTGAATGACCCCAACACCGCCGTAGAGGTGATCGAGGAGATGAGCTTCCTACTGCACGCGCTCGACCAGGAAGCATTGGGGCCCCACGCAGCTCCCGACGACCAATCCACCCCGCGGGTCGTCGTCTCGGCTCGTTCTTTCGGCGAACTCGTAGAGCTGGCGACAACCCAGATCGTGCTGTACGGCAACTCGGATCCCATGGTTGATGCAGCCTTACAGCGCATGGCCAGATCTCTGCGGAGTCTGAAGCTGAGCGACGAAGACCGCCGGGCAGTGAAGCGATTTGGCAAGAGCCTTCAACGCCCAGCCTGCAACAGCCAATAGACCGCCGGCGCCTGGCCGATTCTGGATAGCGGCCTTCTGCGCGCAGGAATAGGGTCGATCCCGCAGAGGCAGCGTGCGCCTGCTGGGAGGTCAAGGCATGAGCGATGACGTGTTGGTCGAATACGGCCTAGGCGAAGAGTTCCCCGGAAAGCTGGGGAAGACGATCGATGATTCCGTCGAAGCATGGCCAGTCCCGAACCGCGCGGCCAAAGGGACCCCAAATGTGCTCTTTTATGTGCTCGACGACACCGGGTTCGGCCAGCTGAGCCCCTATGGCGGACTGATAGAGACTCCGAACCTCCAGCGTGTTGCGGATCGCGGGGTCATCTACACCAACTGGCACACGACCGGGTTGTGCTCCCCCACCCGCGCCTGCGTTCTGACTGGCAGAAACCACCACAAGTGCGCCATGGGATCGATCAGCGAGTGGTCAACGGGT
>JBPCTU010000430.1:0-3227 GCA_051011515.1 Acidimicrobiales bacterium | reverse complement strand
GCATCGCGCGATGTCGTGGTGTCGACGATCTTCAGTGGCCACGGCGACGGAGCGGACAACCCATGGATGGACGCCGAGGTCGGGGCGTGCGAGATGGACGAGGAGTTCGGTGCCAGGATGCAGGCGCGGTTCGATCCACACGATGTCGTGTTCGACCTCGACTTCTTTCGTTCGTGGGTTGTCGATGCGACCAACGAGCCCGAGCCGGAGATGGTTGCGGCGGTTCGACAGCTTCGGACAGCCGGAGTTCCCACGGTGTTGTTGACCAATTCGGTGAAGGGTTTCCGCCGGGTGATCAACGCGACTGTGCCCGTCGACGAGCTGTTCGACGAAGTTCTGGAGAGCTGGCAGATCGGATCCAGGAAACCTGAGGCGAGGGCCTATTCGGTGGCCGCTGACCGCCTCGGGGTACCTCCGTCGCGGTGCGTCTTCGTGGACGACTTGCCCGTGAACGTCGATGCCGCGACGGCGCTGGGAATGACTGCGATTCTCATGGAAGACGGGGTGGCAGCGTCCTCGAAGCTTCTCGAGGTCTTCGATTTGTAGGGGCTCTGAGTCGTTCCTGGCCGGCGCGCAGCTAGGAGCCCGGGGGACGAGACGATTCTTCCGTGTCCAGGGGCCCGACCAAGTGACAGGCGCGCTTTGGAGATAGCCTCGCAGAGCGGGCAAGCAGCGCGCCAGAGGGCCTACCCAACCGGAATCGAGTGAGCGATGTCATCACAAGCCGAGGCGATGGACCTCGTCGGGTCAGTCGATAATGACATCCGCAAGCTGATCGACAATCACATCGAGCGGCGAGAGCACTGGTACGCACACGACATCGTGCCGTGGGAGATGGGTCGGAACTTCCGAGACGAACCCTGGGACGAGAGTCAGTGCACCTTGTCTCCCGAGGTCCGGAACGCGTTGGTGGTAAATCTGCTCACCGAGGACAATCTGCCCTACTACCACGCTCAGTTCAGGGTGTTCTGCGAGGAAGACTCGCCACTCACCGAGTGGTCTGGAATGTGGACCGGCGAAGAAGGTCAGCACGCCATCGCAATCCGCAACTACCTCCTGACCTCGCGCAACTGCGACCCGAACCTGTTGGAAGACGATCGCCTTGTCACCGTCAAGCGGGGCTGGTTCGGTGCCATGGACACTGCGATCGACTTGTTCAACTACACCGCCGCCCAGGAGCTCGCGACCCGGATCAGTCACCGAAACGCCGGCGTCAAGGCCGACTGCCCGGTGGCGAAAGAGGTCATGACGACGGTGGCCGCTGATGAGAACCACCACTTCATCTTCTATCGCGGCGTGGTCACAGCAATGCTCGCCCAAGCGCCCGATCTGGTCCTGCCATCGATGGCGAAGGTCATGGAAGGTTTCGAGATGCCTGGAACGGGAATCCCCCGTTTCAAGCGCCGGGCAATTGCCATGGCCCGTCTTGGTATCTACAACCTTCGGATCCATACCGAACAGGTCGTCGCACCGCTGCTGAAGTACTGGAATGTCGAGGGTCTCACCGGCTTGTCGTCGGTCGGCGCTCAGGCCCAAGAGACGCTAATGGCCCTGCCCGCCGCGCTCTTGGAGCAGGCCGAGCGATTCGAGGCGCGAATCGACCGCTCACCTCGCCTGGCGGGTAGCCAGGCCTAGCCAACCGCAGGCGTCATTGGACAACGTTCGCTAGCCGGCGGCGGATCTCTTCGAGGCTGCGGCGAGCGTCTCGAATCGGGCCTTCTCCTTGTTCGGGGGCCGCTGGAACGGCGACATCCTGTTCCAGAACCCACCACACATCCCGCGGCAACACTGCGAGCACGGGCCCGAGATCCAAGTCGCCGTCGCCGAGCGCACGAAATACGTTGGCGCTGATCGCTTCGTCGAATCCGATTTCGTGGGCAACCATCTTCTGGCCGAGCGCGATGTCGAGATCCTTGACATGCACGTGAGTGATTCGATCGCCGGCAATCTCGACGAAGACCTCGGTGGACATGTCGCCGCTGGCCAGGTGGGCCGTGTCGAGACACCATCCGATGTCGGCGGCTTCGAGGAGTTGGGCCATGTCGTCGGCAGTTTCGACGAGCGATCCGACGTGGGGATGTAAAGCCTGTCGAAGGCCATAGGCGGCGGCGACCGCCTCGATCTCGTGTAGCGAAGCGACGAGGCGGGTGAATTGCTCGGGTGGCAGTGGTTCTCCGAGTTGGTGAGCGCCTGGCTTGGGAACCGTGATCAACACAGTTGCACCCAGTTGGGCCAGTCGACTGGCAGCGGCTTCGACCCGTGTGGTCGCGTCCGGAAGTGAACCGGCTTCGTGGGCGACGAATGAGACCGGCCCGGCAATGGCCTCGATTCCGAATTCCTCCAGGAGTGCCTTTGCTTCGCCGATGTCATCGGGGAGAAATCCCGGGACCCCCGCTTCGCTGGCGGTGAACCCAAGATCGCGCATCTCACCCAGGATCGTGCGCGGCGGCATGTCTATGCCCCAGCGGTTCCCGCCGACGTATCCCCACGTGATCGGGGTAGTCGCGAGTGCGCCGGTCATTGCGAGCCAAGCCCTTGGTTGCGCTCGGGGCCGGTTTGCTGGTCGAGGTGACCGGGTCCTGTCATCGAAGTCAGGCGTCCTTGCAGCGGAACGGATCGAGCTCGGCGCTGTCTCGTTCGTCAGCGGCCAGACCCGCATCGATGTATGTGTCGATGAGCTTGTGGATGTGGCGCATACGCCCTTCCTGATACTGGCCGAAGCTGACAGTCTTCTTGCCTCGGCTCTTGAGACCCTGCTGCACTCGCGGGAGGTTGGCCATGTCCTGTTCGAACACTGCGGCCAGGCTGCCCATACCCGGCGCCTCATCCCAGTCCTGCTCCAGTGCGAGCTCGGTGAAGGGACCGGGGGCCGGCATCGGCTCGTCTTCTGGTGACAGCTGGAGGCGCATAACATCCATGAAGCAAGTGTCGGGCGTCGGTCCGGGCCGCCACCGGTAGATCAGCGATTGCGATACGCCCGCCCATGGAGCAAAGGCCGGGAACAGGTGGTAGAGAATCGCGTCCAGGACCTCGGCGTCGGAGTACCCGCTCAGGTCGCGGCGGAACACGCCTCCCAGGTGGCTCCTGAAGTTGTCTGCGGTGACCTGTCGCGCCGTGCCACCGGCGTCCACGTTCGGAGACCCCGATCCCGCACGTTCGGGCCTGAAAGCGTGGTAACTCTCGGCCACCTGTTGTTCGGTCAACTCGTCGAGATTGGGGCTCTGTAC
>JBPCTU010000429.1:0-7751 GCA_051011515.1 Acidimicrobiales bacterium | reverse complement strand
CCCCCAACAGATCAGCCACCGATCAAGCTCTGGCACGAAGCCAACGGCAACGCGCTCGACAACGACAACAAGCTCGGTAACAGCGAAGACGCCATGCCAGTAGCGTGATCGGCGGCGACAACCTCAGATTGCACAAGCAGAAGTAGACCCACCACACCCCCACGACACAGCCACCTCAAACCATCGACCACGGCCTGGGTTGGCCCGTCGACGACAAATCCCACAGGGGTATCCACTACCACCGGTTAGGTGTCGGGGGTGAGCTGGCCAAAATAGGGTGCGGTGGCATGGGAGAGCTCAATGGCATGGCGCTTGAAAGCGGACGGACCGTAGCGGGGGTTCTAGATGAGGTCGACGCTAGCTATCGGGGTCGGCTCAAGCATCGAGACCCAACAGAGGTCCGTTTTGATTAAGGCGGCGGACCCGATGGCTAGGTGTGTTGCCTTGGGTTATGGTACGCACTGGTGGCGCACGCCTCGTATCTATAGATATATTCCCTGGTCACAGGGATAAATGACGGTGAGTTGGCCTATAGGCGGGATTCTGTCCAGGGGCTCGTTGCCGAGTTCCCATGTGTGACCATCCATCTTTGCGGTCTACCTGGGGACTGCTTCTTTTCGGAAGCGGGACGGTCTGCCCATGTCCCACGCTTGACCTTGCTCCAAGTGGCGGTTGCCAGCTGCCGGGGTTGCCCCCGACACTGGTGCGCTCTTACCGCACCGTTTCACCCTTGCCTGTGCCAAACCCGAGGGAGAGGCCATCGGCGGTCTGTTTTCTGTTGCCCGGTCCGACAGGTCACCCCATCCTGACTCTCGTCAGCACTTCGACCGAAGGAGTCCCGACCTTCCTCGATGATCGGGTGCCGAAGCACCTTCACACCGCGGCCACCCGGCCAACTCACCGTCGCGTTCAGTGTTGCGTGGTTTGCACCGAGTCACAACGAACGAGCAACAAGATTGCTCCGTATCCCTGGTGGAGGGCGGGCCTTGGGCCGGCTGAGATTGGTCAACGGTCGCCGTGGCACTACATTTCTCAGCTTGAACCCATTGCCGGGCGGCTGACAAGAGTGTCAGGGGGACTGAGTGCGTCAAGAACAAATCCCATGGAAAGCCACGCCCGACGTCTTCGTGGTGACTGCTCCGCCTGAAGCGTTCATCGACGCGTGTGAACAAGCGATGACGACGATCACGTTGCCATCAACTGTTCCTGGCTGCTCGTTCCTCACTCATGTGCGGAGGACTGCAGCGACCAATGGCCGGGCACTGGTCGTCAGCGACGTTGCCGAGTTCGAAGGAGGTCTCAGACAAACGGCAGTCGTTGTGAGTGCTGTGGTCGACGACGAACCAAGTGACGAGGGGGAGACACGCGACTCGGTTTGGGACGAACCCGACGATACGGACCGTGATCACGATGAACATCTAGCCATCTCGGAGTCAGGGGAGCGCTTGCTGATCGTGCGCACTCACCTCGAGGACCAGCACACCCCATACGAGGGGCCAGTCATAGTGTTCGACGAGCATCACGATGCCATCCGAGCCGGCCTGGTCAAGGCGGTGCTCGGCGTTGAACCGGGTGCCGAGCACAGAAGCCGACCGGCGCCTCACGCTCCTCTGGACCTGGGACGAGACCGTGATGACGACTGGGCATCGCAGGCGTCGTTGGACCGTCCGCGGCGCCAGACCCTTGACTACGAAGCACCGCCGGCGCGAGTCGACCTGCGGCAGGTATCCGGAATAGCGCTGCTCATCTGTGCCGTGGTGGTCCTGTTGTTGGCCATCGCCTCCGGCTCGAGCGCCGCGATCGTTGCGGGCGTGGCCGCCGCTGGCATCCTGGGTTATGCGGGTGCCCGGGTCGCAGGCGTCTGACAGGTTTCGTTCAACTCGACTCAGGTCCTGCCACACGACTTGCGCGGACCGGCTATGGTGCGGCGCGAACCCCAACCAAACAGCGACAACAGGAGGAGCCGACCATGGCGACCCCGCAGCCCGCCATCTTCGACGAGATGGGCCGTAGTCAATGGTACGTGCACCTCAGCCGTACCGATGGAGCAGATCTCGGCCACATAAAAGGCGTCATTCGAGACTCGATCAATGCCGCCGCGGGTCAGCCTGGCATGAACTTGTGCATCGGCTTTGGTCCGACACTGCTCAGTGATCTCGGCGGTCCCGCAGTCGACGACTTCCAGCCCTACGAAACGTTTGTCTCCGGAGACGGATCTGGCAAAGAGGCCAAGGGGACCCAGGAGGAGCTGTTGGTCTGGTACAACGGCCCCGACAAAGACATGATCTGGGAGATGCAGTTCAACGTGAGGACTGCACTCGAAGGCCACATGTCCGTCGCACGCGAAACGCCGACCTTCGTATGGCGCGACAGCTGGGACATGACCGGTTTTGTCGACGGCACCGGTAACCCCGAGGCACATCGCCAGCCCGAGGTCGCAATCATTGCCGACGGCCAGGCCGGCGCCGGGGGCAGTTTCGCGATTGCCCAGCGCTGGGTGCACGACCTCACGGCGTTCAACGCGCAAACGCTCGCTGAGCAAGAGGCAGTGTTCGGCAGGAAGAAGGCCCCGGCCACGGAGAAGACCGACACGATCCCAGCCACCTCACATCTCGCTCACGTCGAGCTGCGCGAGGACGGCAGCCACGGCAGCGAGGGCAGCGCCAAGCGCGACGAGATCGCTCGTTGAAGCACGCCGTACGCGTTCCACGACGGCACTGTGGGGTTGTACTTCATGGCGTTCTGTCGTTCGCAAGCTCCGCTTCGTGAACGCATGAATCTCATGTACAACACCGACGGTTCCGGCGTGCGCGATCAGCTAACGGACTTCTCGAATCCAGCTTCAGGATCGTTCTACTTCATGCCTTCGGTCGAGGACATGAACTCGATGCTCGCCTGACAGCGCCATTCTCCAGGAACGGCCCCGGTGTTCGCTAGCGGCGGACCCGGGGTCGTTCACGTTTTTGACAGAACCATCACAACCCATTCGCCCCGCTGGCGGACGCTGACCGACTCGAGCGGCGCCAGAGAGGCCTCGAGGCCGGAAACCTGCGCTTTCGAAATACCGCTGGTGATCAGTGCACCTGGCTGCGCGAGAAGTGCGTGGAGGTGCGGCGCCATCTGGATCATCGCCTGAACATGGATGTTGGCAAAGACGAGATCGAAGTCTGGCTCGATATCGGAGATGCTTGACAGAGACGCTTCGATCATGTGGTCAACGCCGTTCAGTGATGCGTTGTCACAGGTGGCCGAGACCGCTCGCCCGTCGATGTCGATGGCGGTTACGTGAGCCCCTCTCTTGGCCGCGACAACCGACAGAACCCCGGTACCGCATCCGACGTCCAGCACGCGCATGCCGTCAAGTCGGTGCTTCATCATCTCTTCCAACACGAGTTGGGTTGAGGGGTGGCGCCCTGCTCCGAACCCACGACCTGGATCGATCTCGACGATCTCGTCGAAGTGTTCCGCGTCCACCGTCGACCATGGGAAACAGATACAGGACCGCTCGTCGTAAGACACGGGGCTCACATGGCGCTGCCACGCCAGCCAGGCACCCCTAGACATTGGTCCGGCCACGGCTCTGTCGCCCTGCTCGCGGCACTTGGCCACCGCCTGCCCGCAGACCCCGGCGTCGTCGAACCATGCAAAAAGGATCGATGAACCGCGGCCGTTGTCCTCTTGGGACACCTCGATGGCGCCGGCGTCGTTGAGGAACCTGGTGCGTTCCTCGACCGAGGAGGCACATAACGCCACAACGCAGCTGGAGTGTATGGGGGAGTAGTGAGTCGTCATTGGCAGCCGGGCTCCTGGGGGCACACCGACGTTGCCGAAGCTGTCGGTGCGTCTTGTAGAGACACCTTGGCAGCTTCGTTGTCGCCGGACTGGTTCAAACGGTGGCCGGCGACGGATACTTGGGACATGACTCTGGAAGATCACGGAGGCTGGCCGGCCGTCCTCGGGAGCCTCAGTGTGGGCGAGGACATCGGAGCTGATGCGGCCGAGGCCGTTCTGGCGACCGTGCTGGCCGGTGATGCCACCGATGCACAGCTCGCCGCGTTTGTAGTGGCCCTGCGACAAAAGGGCGAGACAGTCGACGAGATGACCGGACTTGTCAGGGCAATGCGGGAAGCGTCTGTGCCGCTCGACCTTCCGCCTGAGACGATCGACCTGGTTGGTGCGGGTGGCTCTCGCCTTGGACGCGAGGCGGCCCTCAACGTGTCGACAATGGCGTCGTTCGTTGCTGCCGGGGCTGGTGCAGCGGTTTGCAAACACGGGAATCGGAAAGCCTCATCGACTTCGGGATCCTTCGACGTTCTAGAAGCGCTGGGCATAAACATCGAGCTGGGCAAGGAAGGGGTCGAGGCGTGTGTCTCCGAAGTTGGTGTTGGGTTTGCCTTTGCTAGAACGTTTCATCCGGCAATGCGATTCGCCGGGCCGGTGCGAGCGCAACTGGGCATCCCGACCGTCTTCAACATCCTGGGCCCGCTCTCCCATCCCGGCAGACTCACCCGACAGGTGGTTGGGGTACCGGATGCCGAGACGGGGGAGCGCATGGCGGCTGTGCTGGGTGCCACCGGATCGGATTACGCGATGGTTGTTACCGGCGACGGCGGACTAGACGAGCTGTCGACCACAGGGCCGAACATCATCCACGAGATCTCGGGCGGGTTGGTGAGCACCAAGACCGTCTCGGCGACCGACGTCGGTCTCCCAGCTGCGACGGCGGAGGACATCAGCGGTGGTGATGCCGTGGAGAACGCTGAAATCGCGACGCGGCTGTTCAACGGTGAGCCGGGCGCACGTAGGGACATCGTTGTGCTGAATGCCGCCGCGGGTTTGGTTACCGCTGGAGTAGCTACCGACCTCGTCGACGGGTGCGAACGAGCCAGCGCCGCAATCGACTCCGGGGCTGCCGCAACCAAGCTTGCGCGGCTCATAGAGCTCAGCCAGCGGCTGTAGCGCACAGAACCGCCAAACAGCGTCGGACCGGACGGCACCTAGGGCCGTCCACTTGCCGTCAGCTTTGGAAGCCCTGTCACAGGGCTTCAGTACTGTCCCACCCATGGATTCGAACGACACGAACTCCCTGACGGTGGATTGCTCAACGTGTGTTATGCGTGAAACATCGGCGTGCGACGATTGTGTGGTCTCGTTCATTTGCGACCGAGATCCCGGCGATGCTGTAGTCATCACCATCGACGAACTGCGAGCCATGCGGACCCTCAGCGCGGGCGGCCTTGTACCCGATCTCCGACACTCAACTGATCCCGGCGCAGCCTCCAGAGCTGCGAACTGATACCCATGGTGACACGATGGGCCGGTGGATACTCCCACTGTTGACGAGCTGAGAGCGATCGCCCGCGACCAGGGTGTCGACGCGCTGGGCGTCTCGGCCGTCGAGGTCTTCGAACGCACGCGTCGCGAGCTTCATGAACGGAAGGCCGATGGGCTACATGCGGACATGCAGTTCACGTACCGAAACCCTGACCGAGCCACCGATCCGGCCAGACACCTACCGGGTGCCAGAAGCCTGGTGGTGGGCGCCAAGTCGTACCTCCGCGATAGTGGTGAGCCGCCCGATGACGGCCCAGTAGGGTCGGTGGCCCGGTACGTCTGGGAGGATCACTATGCCCAGCTCGAGGTGGGGTTGCGCGCCGTGGCCGATCGTCTCGCTGAAGCCGGCGCAAGAACCCGCATCCTCATCGACGACAACGCACTAGTCGACCGCGAGGCCGCCTATCGAGCCGGGCTGGGGTGGTACGGGAAGAACGCCAACCTGTTGTTGCCCCATCGTGGCAGCTGGTTTGTGCTTGGCAGCGTCCTGACCGACGCGCTGTTGCCCGCCGCTACTCCGCTCGATGACGGCTGCGGTGGTTGTACGCGCTGTTTGTCCTCGTGCCCAACCAACGCGATTGTGCAGCCGGGGGTTATCGACGCCAATCGGTGTTTGGCCTGGCTGGTGCAGGCTCGGGGGGTATTCCCCGTCGAACACCGCGAAGCACTTGGGCTGCGGATCTACGGCTGCGACGACTGCCAGGAGGTGTGCCCACCAAATCTCAGAAGTTCTCGGCAACCGGTCGAGATCTCGAACGCGGCGCGCCGGCCGTGGATACCACTGGTTGAGTTACTCCAGTGCGACGATGAAGAACTCATGTCGCGCTACGGCCAGTGGTACATCCCTGATCGAGAACCTCGTTATCTGCGCCGGAACGCGCTGGTAGCCCTGGCCAATTCGGGTGCGACCGACGACGAGTCGGTCCGGACCGTCGTCGAGGTGATGCTCGTGAGCAGCGACGACCTTGTCAGGGCTCACGCAGTTTGGGCAGCTCGCAAACTGGGTTTCGAAGAGAGCCTTTTGGTCTTGAGCGACCTGCAACCAACTGTCGTGAGCGACGAACTAGAGCGCGATGTGTCATTCTCGGGCTGATCGGGCACGATGACCGCGGATGCGACATCTCCTGGTCACCAACGACTACCCACCAAAGTTCGGCGGGATCCAGAACTATCTGTGGGAGCTGTATCGTCGGCTGCCGCCTGACGAGTTCACGGTCCTTACGCGGCCGTATCCGGGCTGGGAAGAGTGGGATGCCGAGCAGAACCACGAGATCATCCGCACCCGGCAGAGGGTGCTGGTACCCGAGCCTTGGCTCGCTCGGCAGATCAAGGCTGTCGTGGAGGAAACCGGGGCCGACATCGTGATGTACGACCCGGGACTGCCGCTCGGGGCGCTTGGGCCGCGGCTCGGTCTGCCTTATGGCGTGATCCTTCACGGCGCTGAAGTTACGGTCCCCGGTCGGATTCCCGGATCGCGTGCCGTGCTCGGTGAGGTGCTTCGTAAGGCCGATTTGGTCGTCACCGCCGGCGACTACTCCACACGTGAGGCGGAACGTGCGGCCGGGTGTCAATTGCCCATAGCGGTTGTTCCTCCTGGCGTCGACTCTTCCCGGTTCGTGGCCCTGGACGGCGGCGAAGTCGCCGAACTCCGCGGACAGTATGGAGTGCCCGCTAACGCGCTGGTCGTGCTGACGTTGAGCCGGTTGGTCCCCCGAAAGGGAATGGACGTGCTCATCAAAGCGGTGGCCGCTTTGAAGGATTCCCACCCAGACCTGGTGTTGTTCGTCGCCGGGTCCGGGCGAGACCGTGCTCGCCTGGAACGCCTCGCCGGGCGGCTTGATGCACCGGTGCGGTTTCTGGGCCGGGTGCCCGACAGCGAGGTGCCCGGGCTGTACGCAACCGCCGACCTGTTCGCGATGATGTGCCGGGTGCGATGGGGTGGTCTCGAACAGGAAGGATTCGGAATCGTGTTCCTCGAGGCCGCCGCCGCCGGGGTGCCACAGATTGCAGGACGGAGTGGCGGAGCGGCCGAAGCGGTCGCCGATGGCCAAACCGGCCTGGTGGTCGACGACCCTACCGACGTGGTGGCGGTGGCCGAGGCGTTGGGTCGCCTCCTGTCAGCCCCCGACGAACGCGCTGCGATGGGTGTGGCGTCGCGGCAGCGAGCCACCGAACGGTTCGACTACGACCTGTTGGCCGGCAATCTACGGCAAGCGTTGCTGGCCGCGACCGAAGGACACGATCCGAGGGGCGGCGCCAGTTGAGCAGCCGTGTCCTGACTCGGCTGCCCGAGCCTGGCCGTAACATCATCGGCCTCTCATGGCTCGGGACCGTCATGTTCACTGTCGCGTCGTCCATGGCCGTTGTCAGCGAATCCTTCATCATCGTGAGCGTCGTCGTGTCGCTCGTGCTCTTCG
>JBPCTU010000428.1:0-3369 GCA_051011515.1 Acidimicrobiales bacterium | reverse complement strand
ACTTCATGCAACGGGAGTGGGATCATATGTGGACCAAGGTTTGGCACATCGCCGGCCTGGTCAGCCAACTGCAAGAAACGGGCGACTACATCGTTCACGACTTCATGCACGAGTCGGTGATGGTGGTCAAGCAGGCCGACGGATCACTCCGCGCCTTCTACAACGTCTGTGGCCATCGCGGTCAGCGCCTGGTCTGGGGCGAAGGGCAACAAGATGCCTTCCATTGCCCCTACCACGGCTGGGAGTGGGGCACCGATGGCGTCCTCCAGGTCGTCCCCGACCGCGACGACTTCTCTCAAGGGGACCCGTGCGGAAAGTTGAAACTCGTCGAGTTGCCGGTGGACACCTGGTCGGGCTTTGTCTGGTACACGATGGATCCCAATGCGCCGACGCTGATGGAATTCCTCCACCCATGGCCCGAGCTCTACAAGAACCACGCCTCTGAGGAAATGACCCGGATCGTTTGGATGCAGGTTGAGCTCGACACAAACTGGAAGTTCGCCCCCGACAACTTCAGCGAGTCGTACCACACGCGCACCGCCCACCCACAGGTGGCGCAGTACATCGACATGGATCACTGGACGTCGCGCCACGAGTTCTACGAGAACGGACACGGCCGCATCATGCAACTGTGGCGACCCTCTCTGCGCGACCGAATCCCCGAGGGTCAGTCACACCGATTCCACGATGAACTGCGGCGCTGGGGTATCGATCCCGACCAATATCCCGACTACGAAACGATGGTCAACCAGGGATGGCTCGACATCGTGGCTGCCAAACGCGAATTGGGGCCTTTACGGGGCCACCACCACTACGCCCGGCTCACCGACGAGGATTTCCTCTACAGCCCCCACGATCAGCTGTTCCCGAATGTCTCTCTCGACATCCGGCCCGACGCCGTGTCGATGTTCCGCACCGAACCTCACCCCACCGACCCCACCAAATGCACCTTCGACCTCTGGTGTTTCGCCATGCCGATCGAAGGCCTCGAAGAAGTCAGGTGTATTGCAGGACTCAGACCGTTGAAGGACGCTGAGTTCGAACACCGGGTGTTCGACGGTGGTCGAGGGCTCCCGGAAATGGACGGCACCGTGATATTTCAGGACATGGCGCTGGCCGATGGTCAACAACGCGGCCAGGAATCCCGCGGCTACCAAGAGCCGTACCTGTCCGGACAAGAAACCCGGATGCGGGCCTGGCACGAGACCCTCAACGACTACCTCGCCGATCGCCGCTGAGGGGTCGGCCTGTGAGAACGTTCAGAGCTTAAGGGCCTTACTTCCACCAGGAACTGGGCACGCTCGCGAGCTCCGCTGCTACTCCAGGGAACCCGCGTCGTAGTGGTAGAGGTTGAGGTTGGGCTCAAACAAGGTCGAGGCCTGCGCTACATCGAGTCCTGTGCTGTCTTGAAGAACCTCACCGTCGAGATTGCAAGGTACGCCGTGATGACCGCTATGCCGACGGGCGCGATGGCGGACGTGCCGAGTGCCACGCCGCCGACGCCGATGAGGATAAAGCTGACCGGAGCCGAGATGACCGTACCGGGAACGGCGGCGATCATGGCGGCGATCGCCAGCGCTGCAGGGATGTCGGGGAAGATGGCATGGACGAGTGCCCCGGAAGTCCCACCGACGAACAAGATTGGGAACACCGTGCCGCCTAGGAAACCAACCTCCTGGCTGAGCGTCATCGCCACCATCTTGCCGAGCAGCACGGCAATCAGCAGACCGGTACCCAGAGTGGCGGCGTTGTCGGCGGTGTAGGTGAGTTGGGTAGATCCGCCGGTAGCCGTCAGAGGAAGCGCAAACGCGACCAGTCCGATGAGGCCGCCGCCGACGGCGGCGTTCAACCAAGGGATCTTGACGCGTGCAACTACACCTCGGACGAGCTGACCCACTACGGCGTAGACGAGCAACGTGAACGCAGCAAAGACGCCGAGGAGAACACCTAGAAGGAGGTGCCTCTTTTCGAACGAGTAACCGCCGCCCACCTCAAAGGCGGCGAGCATGGTCTCGTCGGTAACGCCGAAGAAGATCGCGTAACCGATTGACGCGGCGAGAAACTGGGGAATGAACGCGGCTACGTAGTTCATCTTCTTGATCGGCGACAGCTCGCTGATAAGGATGGAAGCGAAGAGCGGCGATGTGAAGACGCCTCCGAACGCCCCACTCATCCCAGTGAGCGTGTACTGCGCCTCGGCCTCGGGCTCGCTTCGCCGGTGCCGCTCAACCACCCAGGTGCCCATGCCCCCGCCAGCAACCACGATGGCGAACGAGGGACCCAGACTGGCCCCCGTTATCAGCGACACCACGGAGATGATCACCAAGCGCGGCGCCAGCTCAGGGTCGACTCTTGCGGTCTTCGCCATGGCAATGGCGCCGGGCACGTCGTCGGGGACAGTGAGCGCCTTACGCATGGCCGCGACCAGGACCGCACCTCCAGCCGTTAGCGCAATCCACCACCACTCGCCGGACCAAGGGTCAGATGCTGCGTCGCCATACAGCCGATCAATGGACCAGGTGGTGACGGCCGAGAACACCAGGGCGAAGACCCCGCCGAAGACACCCAGAAACACGGCAGCCAGCAACTGTCGGCGATACCACGCCTCGGCAAGCGGCAACACGACGACCTACCGGTCGGTCGTCGCGCTCAGGCCACACGCGACGAGCCAGGTTCGCAGAACGCCCGGGACGGCGAGGCTCGAGCGCGCCGCCAAGCTGCACCAACGTCGCGCACCGGGATCATCAAACGTCACTTTCTCCGGCGACCGCGCCTCCCCCATCGACAGAACCTTAGATCAGCCCGAGAAGCCGCCCATGACTGCGATACCCCGGAGAACTACGGGGTTCCAGACCAACAGGTCGCCTACGGAACAATTGAGTAACGTCGCCGGGTGCAACAAGTCAGCGTGAGCGTGCTCGTCTCCCAATACACGGATCGTTCTGGGCGATGCTGATCGTCGAGCGGGTTGCCGTCTTACGCAACGCGGAGATGTTCCGCGGAGTTCGCGACTACGTACTCGCCGATGTCGCACAGATCGTGCGGGAGATAGACGTCATTCCCGAGGAGAGGTTCATCGAAGAAGGCACAGCCGATGAGTCGTGGATGTTCGTGCTCGCTACGGGCAAGGCGCGGATCCACAGGAACGCAGTGACGCTCCGAGAGGTCGGCCCCGGCTCGGCGCTCGGTGAGTTCGCTGTGCTCGATCCTGCTCCGAGATCTGCCAGCGTGACAGCTGTCGAACCCGGCCTGTTGTTCCGCATCGACCGAGCACCGTTCCATGAAGTGATGCTGGGGCAACCGGACCTGATGTCCAACATCATCACGATGCTCGTGCGTCTGGCTCGTCGCAACAGTGACTCGATGACC
>JBPCTU010000427.1:0-4546 GCA_051011515.1 Acidimicrobiales bacterium | reverse complement strand
GTCAACACAACACGTCTGCGTGTACGACGGCGTCGAAGGTGCCATCGCGAACGGGAGGGTTCAGGCCCGAGCCGACCAGCGCCGCAGCCAAGCCGCTGATCGCCTCGGACTGCGCCCTCTGAGCGGCCGTCTCGACTCCTTCATGGACAGGGTCGATGCACACCACCGAACAGTCCCGCGTCTTGGCGATATACAGCCCTGGCCACCCACAGCCGGAACCGAGATCCAACAGAAGTTGACCCGGTTCGACGCAGAGTGCCGTGGCCAGTTGATCAGCCTGGGCCATTGTCGTGTATCCGTTGGCCTGATAGTCGCTGCCCAGCGCCTCGAGCTCACTGGCGATGAGCGCATCGTCACCAGAGGCTTCGTATCGGCGACGGAACTTCTCAGTCTCCTCTGGATCCATCGGAACAGGATCGCACAACACGAGCGATGGGCGGGTCGGCTTTGCGCTGCGGCACCGGACCTGTCCCAGTGCCAGTCGCTACGGTTGGTTCATGCCCTTTCCGGTTCGTTTCCACGTCCTCACCCTGCCAAACCGCCCGTGGCCGGACCTGCGAGCGCAGGTGAAGGAGCTCGAGAGGCTCGGGTTCGACGCCGCGGTCACAGGTGATCACTTCTGCGATTGGGCGAATCCCTCGGAGCCGTGGTTCGAGGCATGGACGCTGCTCTCGGCGCTCGCATGCGAGACGTCTTCGATCCGGCTCGCGCCGAATGTCGCTCAGATCCCGCTGCGAAACCCTGCTGTGTTGGCTCACCAGGCAGTGACCCTCGACCACGTGTCCGACGGCCGACTCGATCTTGGTCTCGGGACGGGTCTGACGATTGATCCGAGTACCGAGATGGTCGGGCTGCCCAACTGGTCCAACGCAGAGCGGGTTGCACGGTTTGGTGAGTACGTCGAGTTGGTCTCGCTGTTGGTCAGCCAGCCGGTCACCTCGTTCACCGGTGAGTACTACTCGGCGAACAACGCCGTGATGAACCCGGGGTCGCTTCAGCAGCCGAGAATCCCGATCGTCGTGGCCGCTCTTGGGCCGATCATGATGGGCCACGCAGCGCGCCACGCCGATACCTGGAACACCATGAGTTTCGACCCGGACTTCTCCAATCAAGGGGACGAGTTGGCAGACCGGAACGTGCAGATGGACAACCTATGTGAATCGATTGGGCGCGACCCGGCCACCCTCAGACGCAGCGTCAACCTGTTCGACGCGGAGGCCCGGGCAGCCGGGGGCAACCTGCGCTACTACGACGACGACGAACTTTTTGTCGAATTGGTGGCGGGGTTGATAGAGGCTGGGTATACCGACATCGGTCTGTACCATCCCAACACGGCGCACCAGGACGAAGCGTTCGCTCGCGTCGCCACTGAGGTCGTTCCGCGTTTGAAGACAGACGGCTGACGCTTCAGTTCAACTCCGACTTGGATCCGATAGCGGCGGGCGGGGGTATTCGTGCCTAGTCGCTCCAGCTCCGTTCGACCGCGAGGATCATGTCGCCAACCGTGTCGTTGACCGGCGTCGCGATGTTGTGTCGTCGGCCCAACTTGGAGATCTCGACGCACATGGCGTCGATCTCGGTTCGCCGACGCTCGCGGACGTCAACGGCCATCGAGGCCCAATGAGGGCCGACGGTGCGATAGGTGGTCAGAGCGTGCTCGGCCACCTCGGCTTCGTCGAGGTCGACGCCTTCGGCGCGGGCCACGGCAAAGATCTCATCGAGCATTCGTCGCCAGGTATCCATGCCCTCGGGGCTCGCGTAGAGATCGCCGATCGTTACTTGGGCGAGTGCGGTGAGGCAACCGGCCGTGCCCGCCATACACAACTTTGTCCAGATGACATTGTTGACGTCGGCCAAGATTTCGGTTGTCAACCCGGCGGCAGTGAATGTCGCGGCAAGCGTTTCCGTCTGCTCAGTAGGGGAGATACCAGCCGGCAAACCGAATTGCGTCAGCGATGAACCCGAGCTGACGGTCCCCGAGATCTGCACTACCCCTGCCTCGATGACGGTCGCTCCGACAGTGGTGGTGCCCCCCATTATCTGTGCCGCAGGGCTCCCGCTGGCGGCCATCCGGTCAGCGTTGCCCAGGCCGTTCTGGGCCGAAACAATCCAGGTCCGGTGATCGACGACAGACGTGGCCGCCGTCAGGGCGTCGGTCGTCGACCAACTCTTGGTCATGACCAAAACGACCTCGGCAGGTGGGCCGAGTTCGTCTGGATCCGAGCAAGCCGGCAGGTGCACAGTCGCCCAGGGCTCCGCCCCATCGACGAGCCGCAGGCCGTCTCGAGTTATTGCGCTCATGTGATCGCGGTCCACGTCATAGAGCGTTACTTCGTTGCCGCTCATGGCGAGTATCCCGCCCATACATGAACCCATCGCTCCTGCTCCGACGACGACGATTCTCACTCGGTGACCTCCCAGGCGCTCAACACCAGCCACCGACTTAGTGCTGTCTTGTCGTGGCGTCAAACGAGCTCTACGTCGATATCAGATCTCGCAGTCACGCGAGCTCTAGGCTCGGGCGGTGTTGGAGAGCTTTGGAGAAGCTCACCCGATGGAGGCGACAATGGATGTCAGCGGCAAGACGATCCCGATGCTTGTGGACGAACGCGCCGGCGACGAGGGCCTAGCTCTGATGTTTCCCGACCAGGTGGCGGACTGGAGCGAGTACCAGGCACTCACGATGGTGGCTGCTGCCCGTTTCTGCGCGCTCGGCGTTGGCCCCGGAGACAAAGTTGGCCTGCTCCAACATGGCGACATCGACATGATCACCCTGATGATCGGTGCGATGAGGTTGGGTGCTGTAGCTGTCCCGGTGAATGCGCGGTACAAGTCGACTGAACTTCGCTACCTGGTCGAACACGCGGACCTCAAGGTCCTCATGGTCGGTGAGGACTTCGTGGATGTGGTGCTCGAAGCGATTCCGGCTCTCTCCACGACGGAGTCGACCGACCTCGACCTCGGCGAAGCCCCCGCGCTCGAACACGTCGTCGGACCCGACGCCGGCCTGCCCGGATTCGTGTCGAGAGCTGAGTTCGACCTCGGATCCGAAAGCGTCACCGCCGATGAGATCGCCGACATGCAGTCGACCACCACGGCCGACGATGTCTGCCTGCTGCTCTACACGTCGGGCACCACAGCCAGTCCGAAGGGCTGCATGCATAGCCACTCCACAATGCTTCACGAGGCGTTCAGCCTGGGGGTCGACCGGTTGAGACTTACGGCTGACGATGTGTTCTGGTCGCCTCTGCCACTGTTTCACGTGGGTGGCATTGACACGTTGCTGTCATCGCTCGTGGCGGGATGCAAGTTCTGCCATGTCGGCCTGTTCGAACCGGGACTGGCTCTTCGGCAGCTGACCGAACAGCGGTGCACGGTTGCCTTCCCCGCTTTCGAAACGATCTGGCTCGCGGTCCTCGATCACGCTGACTTCGAGGAAGCCGACCTGAGCGCGTTGAGAATCGTGGTCAATGTCGGTGTCCCCGAGCGGTTGCGCTCGATGCAGGAACGGCTGCCACATGCGGTTCAGGTTTCGGCTGTGGGTGGCACCGAGGCCGCGGGCTTCTTGTCGATCGGTGTGATCGAGGACTCACTCGACGAGAGAGTCGAGACGGGCGGCCACATCGTGGCGGGCATGGAAGCCAAGCTGATCGACCCCGAGACGGGCAAGGACCTACCGCCAGGCAATACCGGTGAGCTTCTGTTCCGTGGAGTGTCGCGGTTCCTCGGCTATTACCGCGACCCCGAGGTGACGGCCGCTTGCATCGACGAGGACGGATGGTTCCACTCTGGCGATGTGATTCGCCAGGACGGCGATGGCCGAATCACGTTTGTGTCTCGGCTGAAGGACATGTTGAAGGTGGGGGGCGAGAACGTGGCCGCCGCCGAGATCGAGAGTTACCTGGCGAGCCACCCTTCGGTTCACATCGTCCAGGTCGTGGCGGCGCCCGACGCTCGCTACGACGAGGTCGCGGCAGCGTTCGTACAGCTCAAGCCGGGAGTGTCGGCCACCGAAGCGGAACTCATCGACTACTGCCGGGGACAGATCGCGACCTTCAAGGTGCCGCGATACGTCCGGTTCGTGGACGAGTGGCCGATGTCGGGCACGAAGGTTCAGAAATACCGATTACGAGAAGACATCGCCAAGGAGTTGGCAGATGCCGGCATTCTCGAGGCGCCAAGAATCGAGTCGACCTGATCACCATCGCCCGCACACGGCCAGCGGCATCGGTCGGCGTGTAGTTTCAACAGCTTGACCAGCGAGCCGCGCCCGGCGCGAGACACCATCTCCAGACGCGCCTGGGCGGTGCTCGCTCTTGCGAGCCTCGGCCAAACGATGACCACCTTTTCGGGGTCGGCTCTCAACGTCGGGTTCCCGGTCATCGAGGAAGACTTCGAGGTAGCGCGAACGACGTTGGCGTGGACGATTTCCGGGTACGCCATCGCGGCTGCATCTCTCCTCCTCGTGGCGGGTCGAGTTGCTGACCGAGTCGGGGCCAAGAGGGTGTTCCTCACAGGCATGGCATTGTTCACCGCTGGGTCGGCT
>JBPCTU010000426.1:0-16289 GCA_051011515.1 Acidimicrobiales bacterium | reverse complement strand
GAGGGGATGGGTGCCCGGTGCGAATGCGAACACGTCCAGTAGCGCATCTAGTTCAGCCATTTCGGCGTCGAGTCGGTCGGGGTCCGAGAACGGCAGCTCGAGATAACCACCGGCCAGGCCCAAACCCCGCGACTCAAGTCGTTCCTGCAACAAGTCTCCTGTCCCCAGAAACCCCACGGGGCCAAGATCGATGCCGGAATAGCCAGAGGCAGCCACGAGGTCGAGCAGTTGTTCGGCATCGGGCACCGCCGGGTCGACACCGACGGTCAGCTCGAAGGCTCCATAGCTGATCGGCGCGTTTGCGACAACGATCGCATCACTGGTCATTGGTATTCCGCCTCCTCGGCAGCCCGCAGTGCCGCCACCGCGTCTACGGCAGTGGCGGCTTCGGTCGGTCGTCCGGCCACGGCATCGGCGAATCCATCCAGCTGGGCGATCAGGGCCTGCCGGAACACCTCGTCTCCGGCGGGTCCGGCCATGAACTCAGCCCTTGCTGTGTCCTGGGTCCCCATCAACTCCACCCAGCACGAGTCTCCGGGTTGGTATCGGCGCCCGAGCGAGACCAGCGCGAGGCCGCCGCCACCGAGACGGCATACAACAATGGAACTCTCCGGATCACCGGCAATTGCCTCGGCGGAAACGACGTCGCACGCATGTGATCCTTCGATCGCCAGTTCTTCGCCGGTGATCCAGCGGATCTGGTCGAACTCGTGCACGCCCATGTCCTTGTTGATCCCGCCACTCCGCGCCCGGAACGCCGCCGATGGTGGTTCTTCATCCCATTGCCAGGCCTGGATCAGCGAGACCTCTCCGAGATCGCCCGTTCGGACCCGGTTTCGAAGTTGCTGCAGCTCGGGAACGAAACGCCGCCAGTAGCCGACCTGGAGGAGGACACCTGCCCGGGCCGCCAGTTCGACAGCTTCCTCGGTCTGGGTGGATTCGAGGCCGCAGGGTTTCTCACACAGCGTTGGTAGGCCTGCGGCTGTCAATGCCGAGACGAGCGGGAGATGGAGGTCGGATGGAGCAGCGATCAACGCTGCGTCAAAGGAGTCAGCGCGTAGCGCCTCGTCGAGGCTCTCGTACGCGTCGAGCCCCGCTGACTCCAGATCGGTACGAATGTCAGCGGCCGGGTCGACTACGGCTTGGCAATAGGTCGATTGCGATCTCTGCAACGATTCCAGATGGACCGCCCCCATCCGGCCGGCACCGACCAGCAGTACCCCGAGAGGATCAGTCATCGCCGAAGACTACTGAGTTGGGCCGGGAGCGCACATCAAGCCACGGCCACCACGGCTATCTCGACGCGCCAAGCCGGCTCGGCCAGTGCGGGAACCGTCACCAATGTCGAGGCTGCCAGGTGGCCGCTGAGCATTCGGTCGCGTGACTGCATGATCGCCTGCAGATCCTCACCGTTTACTGCGTAGGTTGTGACCGACACGATGTCACGGACCGACATCTCGACCTCGGAGAGCATGGCTCCGATGTTCTTCCAAACGAGATCGGCCTGGTCGCCGACCCCATCTGGTGTTGTGCCGTCGGGTGCCACCGGGACGACTCCGGACGTGTGGAGCATGCGTTGGGGCAAGTCTGATACGACGGCATGAGCGTACGCGGCTGCGGGCGGAGCCAACGACGCAGGCATAACGGGCCTATTTGTCATTTGATCCTTCCACATCCGCTGTCAGGTTGGCCGGCTGGCGGTAGCAGAGAGCACCTACAGCCCACCGAACGCCAGGCCGGCGGCCATCGTCGCCCCCAATTCGTAGCAGGCAGCCAGATCGGTGTCATCGATCTGACCCTTTGTGATGACAGGTGTGGCTGCCAGTCGCCATCCCAACCCGAGTGCCAGAGGCTCGATCGCGGCCAGTGCGCCCGATCCGTCGTTGCCGGCCTTGACGAAGACTCCGTAGGGCAGGCCGCGGGTTCGGCCATCCAGCTCATAGAAGACATTGTCGAAGAAGTGCTTCAATGCGCCACTCATGTACCCGAAGTTCTCCGGCGTTCCAAGCAGGATCGCGTCGGCCGCAAGGACCTGGCCAGCTGTGGTCTCGAGTGCTGCACTCGAGACCACCGTGACCCGTTCGATCTCCGGATCGTGCGCGCCGGCCAGCACTGCTTCTAACATCTGATGGGTTCCACCCGTCTTCGAGTGCGAAACGACTAGAAGCGTTGGTGCCATCAGTAGCGATCCTGCCACGCGGTCACGAGACTCTGGCAGTTCTTGGAGCACGATCACAATGAGCGCCGACAGCGGAAAGCCCGAGACGATCGCCGATGTTGATGTGTTCGCGCCGGCGACCATCGAGAACTGGTATCCGACCTACGAGCTGTTGCAAGACGAATGCCCGGTGTACCACGTACCCGATACGCGCACGTTCTTTCTGAGCCGCTACGAGGAGATCTACCACGTTCTACGACGAACCGATCTGTTCCTTCGTGGTTCGGGCGAGAGTCGCCCACTTCTGAAGGACAACGAAGCCCGTGAGTACTACGCCGAACACGGTTGGCCGAAGCGGCTTCCCCTCGCAGTCGACCCACCTGAACACCGGCGCTACCGGGACATGGTCGACCACTTCTTCTCGGTTGCGGGAGCCGAGACGCGTCGAGATCTCATCACCGCGACTGTCAACGAGCTGATCGACGGCTTCATCGAGCACGGCGAGGTCGAGTACATGAGCGCCTTCGCCGTACCACTTCCCGTTCGGGTCATAACGACGATGATGGGGTTCCCGCTCGATGACATCCCTCGATTGAAGAAGTGGAGCGAAGCCTGGGTGGCGCCTTTCTCCGGTCAGCTCGATGTGACAGAGGAACGCGAGGTGGCGAGGCTGAGCGTCGAGTTCCAGCACTACATCGCCGCGCAGGTCGCCGAAAAGCGGGCCAACCCCAAAGATGACGTCGTGAGTTATGTGGCTACGACGCCGGTCAAGCTGCCGGGGGGCACTCGCCTGCTGACCGACGGCGAGATCATCAACATCATCGATCACCTCTACATCGGCGGTAACGAGACCACGACGTTCGCTTTGACCTCGGGGTTGTGGTTGTTGGTGCAGTCTCCCGATATCCAAGACGAGCTTCGTGCTGATCCCAGCAAAGCCCGGGCCTGGGTCGATGAGGTCCTCCGGCTCGAGTCGCCCACGCAAGGAATGGATCGCCACACGGCTCGTGACACTGAACTCTGCGGCGTGAAGATCCCGGAAGGCAGCCATGTTCACATCCGGTATGCAGCTGCCAATCGTGACCCCAACCAGTTCGGGTGCCCGGTCGACATCGACCTCGAACGCGAGAACGGACATCGGCATCTGGCGTTCTCGATTGGGGAGACACATTGTCCTGGCGCCGGATTGTCGCGGTTAGAGCAGACCATTGCCACCCAAGCGATCATGGAGCGACTCGAGAACCTGGCGTTCGCGCCCGAGAGGAATAGTTTCCAGCATCACGTGAACTTCACCCTGAGGGCTTTCAAAGCGCTCCACATCACCTTCGACAAGCGAAGCGTTGCACCTCCCGAGCCAGGCGTAGAGGATTGAAGTCACTTCCCGAGCGCCTCGAGGCAGGGGCCCGCGCCGACGCATCCGTCACGTTCATCACTGGTGATGACGCGATAACCGTCCCGTACTCGAAGCTTCATGCCGAAGCACTCGAAGTGGCCGGTTCGCTTCAGGCGATGGGCATCGGGCCTGGTTCGCGAGTAGCTCTGTTGGGTCCTACGACCCGACCTCTGGTGACGGCCATCCGAGGGATCTGGATGGCCGGCGCGACGCTCGTCGTCTTGCCGCTACCGATGCGACTTGGATCGATCGAGGCGTTTGTCGCTCAGACCCGCGACCGGATTCGGCATGCCGAGGTCTCAGCCGTCTTGATCGATCCCGACCTGGCGCCGTTCGTGGAGCCGGCGCCCGATGACCCGCCTTTGGTCACCTATGCGGAATTGGCGGCCCAGGCAGGCGCCAATGCGTTCACACCCTGTTCTGTCGGTCCCGAGGACCTCGGAGTGCTGCAGTTCACATCGGGCTCTACCGAGAACCCGAAGGGTGTGATGCTGCCTCAGCACACAATCTCGGCGAACCTCGATGCCATTGCCGAGGCCGCAGGTATGACGTCGGATGACGTCATGGTTTCCTGGCTGCCGCTCTATCACGACATGGGACTCATCGGTTTCTGTATGTTGCCGATGGCCGCAGGCGTCGACCTGGTGCTTGGTGCGCCCCAGGACTTCATGGCCCGCCCGGTCAGGTGGATGGAGTGGCTATCGCGGTATCGCGGTACGGCGACCGCGGGTCCGAACTTCTCCTGGGTGTTGGCAACCAGAGCACTGAAGAGGGCGCCTCAGATGGACCTGAGTGCCCTCCGCATCGGACTCAATGGAGCGGAGCCCGTGGACCCCGGTGCCGTCAGGGCGTTTGTTGCCGCCGGCGCTCGTCACGGACTCAGGCCCGGTGCCGTGTATCCGGCATTCGGGATGGCCGAGGTGGTCATCGGCGCGGCCTTCCCGCCCCCCATGCGCGGCCTCGCCACCGACCCGGTTGATCGGCTGACTCTGGAAGCAGAACGTTTCGCCAGTCCGGCCGATCCGGCCGATCCTCGAACTCGAGAGCTGGTCAAACTTGGATACCCGCTGCCTGGGCTGGCGTTTCGGATTGTTGATCCGGAGAACGGGGAGGTCCTTCCCGAACGCGCTGTTGGTGAACTCCAGATCAGCGGCACATCGGTGTCACCCGGCTACTGGCAACGGCCCGACGCGAACGCGGTGCTCTTCGACGACGGCTGGTTGAGAACCGGTGACCTTGGATACCTCGTGGATGGCGAGTTGGTCATCTGCGGCCGCATCAAGGACTTGATCATCGTCGGGGGCAGAAACGTCTACCCGGAAGAGGTCGAGCGAGCCGTAGGGGAGTGCGAGGGTGTCCGGGCAGGAAACGTCGTTGCTTTCGGGGTCCCTGGTCGAGCCGGCAAAGAAGAACTGGTTGTGGTGGCCGAGGCGCGAGATGTTGATGAGATCGACATCCGTTCAGATGTGGCCAAGCGAGTGCGCAACACCGTGGGGCTCCCCGCCAAGGACATCGTGTTGGTGCCCCCCGGTACCGTCCCTAAGACATCTTCGGGAAAGCTGCAGCGCAGCGCTTGCCGCGAACAGTATGAGGCCGACCTGTTTGCCTGATCAGAAGTGATATGGAAACGCGTCCCAGTCGGGGGAGCGTTTCTCGAGAAAGGCGTCTCGGCCTTCTTGGGCCTCGTCGGTCATGTAAGCCAGGCGTGTCGCCTCCCCGGCAAATACCTGCTGTCCGACGAGTCCGTCGTCGATGAGGTTGAGGGCGAACTTCGCCATCCGGTTGGCGGTGGGTGACTTGGAGTTGATGACCGCGGCGACTTCGAGCGCAGCGGTTTCCAGGTGTTCATGATCCACCACGCGGTTGACCATCCCCATGTGGTGAGCGTCCTCGGCTGAGTACTCGTCGCCGAGAAAGAAGATTTCGCGGGCGAATTTCTGGCCTACTTGGCGCGCCAGGTACGCCGAGCCGAATCCGCCATCGAACGAGGCGACGTCGGTGTCGGTCTGTTTGAAGCGGGCGTGTTCTCTGGATGCGATGGTGAGGTCGCAAACAACGTGGAGCGAATGGCCACCCCCTACGGCCCAGCCAGGGACGACACACACGACGGGTTTGGGCATGGTTCTGATGAGTCGCTGAACCTCGAGGATATGGAGTCGGCCGACTCGTGCTGGGTCGATCGAGTCTGCGGTCTCGCCCAACGCTCCGCTTTCTTGGCTGTCGACGGTGTATTTGTAGCCGTCGCGGCCGCGGATCCTCTGGTCACCTCCAGAACAGAATGCCCACCCCCCGTCCTTGGGCGAGGGACCGTTTCCTGTGAGCAGCACACACCCGACATCGGTGGACATCCGGGCGTGATCCAGGGCCCGGTAGAGCTCGTCGACTGTCGCCGGCCTGAACGCATTGCGGACCTCTGGCCGGTCGAAGGCGATACGTACAGTGCCTTGTGTGAGGGAACGGTGGTAGGTGATGTCCTGAAAGTCGAAACCCTCGACTTTTCGCCACGAGCGCGGATCGAAGATCTCCGAGACCTGATCAGTAGTCATCCCGGCATCGTAGGCTCGTTGTCGAAGTGCGACGGGGTTGACTTCCGGAACGCTGTGTGTCGGCGGCGACACTTGGCACCCGGCGAAGCGCCGTGATGAGGTGGACATCATGTTGAACGATCTCTTTCGACTTGATGGCAAGGTGGCTCTGGTCACCGGAGGTAGTCGCGGGCTTGGCAGGCAGATGGCCGAGGCCTTTGCTCGTGCGGGCGCCGACGTGATTGTGGCGAGCCGCAAGATCGACGCATGTGAAAGAGCGGCCCAGGAGATCGAGGCGGTTACTGACGCAAGTGTCGTCCCGCATGCATGCCACGTTGGGAGCTGGGCAGACATCGAGGACCTGGCTGAGTTCGCATACCGCCAATGCGGCAAGGTGGACGTCTTGGTCAACAACGCAGGTATGTCGCCCTTGTACGACTCGCCTTCGAGCATTTCCGAGGCGTTGTGGGACAAGGTCATCGATGTGAATCTCAAAGGGCCATTCCGTCTGTCGGCCATCATCGGTGAGCGGATGGTGGCGGGGTCGGGTGGGTCGATCATCAATGTGTCGAGCCTGGCGGGGTCAAGGCCGACGCCGGTGGAGATCCCGTATGGCGCGGCGAAGGCCGGCTTGGAGAACTTGACGTTCTCGATGTCGAGGGCGTTCGCTCCGACCGTGAGAGTGAACTGCATCGCCGCTGGCCCCTTCATGACCGACATCACGAAGGCGTGGGACATGGAGGCGTTCGAGAAGGTGGCTGAGTCGAGCATCGCCCTTGGCCGCGGCGGCGAGCCGGAAGAGGTCGTCGGAACAGCGCTCTACCTGGCCTCGGAGGCCAGTTCCTATCTAACGGGTGCCGTGATTCCCCTGGACGGCAACGCACGTTAGGGGTGTTGACCCGCAAGCGAAATCCCGGCGCTCGCCGTTCGGATCAGGGTTGTGGCTGAATCGCGTGTTGGGCGTATCGCTCGAGGTCTTTACGCGTTCTGCCAGCGTAAAGTGTGCGCGGGGGCGCGTTTCACGCTGGCAGAACGTCGGGTTGACACCTATGACGACGCTGCGGCCATCTCGTTCGGCCTCCCGTTGATGATGCCGCTTGCTCCGTCGGCGATCAGCTGCTGGTAGAACGCCAGGTTCTCCTGGGTGTCGGGGTCGGCGATCCAGACCCAGGCCTCGAGTCCAGCCTCTTCGATGCTCTGCCAGAAACTCTGACCCAAGAGCGCGCCCGCCCCGCCCGGTGGCGGCACTTGGAGGATCCGGTGACGGCCTTCCAACGGTTCGCCACGCAACAACCACCCCGCCAACTCCTCATTGCCAGGGCTGGTTTCGACCTCGGGTGCAAGTAGCTCGAACGCCCGCAACAGGCTGTCGTTGGCCGTCACGACAAGAACGCTGTCGGCAATCTCCAGCGAGTCGATCTCCTCGGCGAGCATCCGCGCCACGGCCAAACCCCCGAAACCTTCCCCCTTGATCTCGATCGAGAACGGCATCATGGGAAAGGCCTGCACCGCCTGAGCAAACGTTGGAATCGCGAAATCGTCAGCGACGAATCCGATTGGTGGTGCCACCTCGCCAGTACGGACGCCCCGGTAGATGTATTCAGAGTCCGGTTGGTCACGACAGGGCCAACACCCGGAGAACCAATAGCCATTGTCGAGAAGCTGCAGCTCTTCCAAATCCAGGTCAAGGACCGCCTCGGTCGACTCTGTAGTGGCCTCAACGGTGTCATCGGTATGAACGACCAGGTGTCCGTCGCCACTGAGCCGCACATCGAGTTCGAGCACGTTGGCTCCCTCTTCGACCGACCTGGACATGGCAAAAAGAGTCGACTGAGGCCCCATCAGCTCGCCGCCGGACTTCGCGATGTTGAGCGGGAAGCCCAAACCGACGAGATCGTCGATGGCAGTGCGCTGCTGGGCCACGTTGGGATCCGGCGTCGGCGGCCGCGTTGGAACAGTCGGCTGAGCCGTGGGTGTTGGTGCCGGCGTCGGTACGAACGAGGATGTCGGCCGAGGCGTCGCGATGGGCCCTGACGACGAATCGGTTGCGGTACACGCCGCGGCCATCAGGATGACAGCCAGAGGGATGGCTACAACCGAACGCATGAAAATCAGGGTAGATGACATGCTCTGCGCCGAAATGGCGCCCGGCTTCGGTTCGGCGCCGGATCAGGCAGTGGAGGTTTGCCGGTCCTTTGACAACTCGTCGAGCGCCCCATATTCCTCATCGGTGCTCACGAGATTCTCGTACTGGATGATCCCCATGTCGGTGAAGGCCTGACGCAGATAGCCGTCTCCGGCGTCGAGCAGTCCCAGCTTGCGGCAGTTCGGCACGATCTTGGCGAACAACATCTGTTGGAACACGTTCTCGGCTGGATCCTGTTGAAGGAAGACCTTGGTCATGGCGCGAACGTCCACGCCAAGACGTTCCCACACCTCTTGTTGAAGGAAACGGTCGCGCATTCGAACTGCGGCCTCGTGCGCGAACTGTTGGCGCTCGAGAATCTCGGCCGCGGACAGCTCCTGGTAGTACTCCTGCAGACTGAGGACGCCGAAAGCCACATGGCGAGCTTCGTCGCTCATCACATACCGCAACAGGTTCTTGAGTAGCGGTTCCTTCGTGTTCTGGTGCATGGAACCGAACGCGGCAAGCGCCAGGCCCTCGACCATGATCTGCATTCCGAGATAGGTGATGTCCCAGCGCTCATCGGAGATGATGTCGTCGAGCAGGGATTGCAGGTGGTGGTTGATCGGGTAATCAACCGGGACCTTCTCGTCCAGGTAGCGAGCGAACACCTCGACGTGCCGGGCTTCGTCCATGACCTGAGTGGCGGCGTAGTACTTTGCGTCGATCCAAGGCACTGTCTCGACGAGCTTGGCCGTCGCGAGCAGTGCGCCCTGTTCCCCGTGCATGAACTGAGCCAGGCGCCAGCCAAAACCCTCCAGGGAGTACTCGCGCCATTCCTTGTCGGTCCATCCGGCAATCGGAGATCCCTCGGCTTCCATCAGCATCGCTATGTACTTGCCGCGGTAGTCGTTGCTGTTGATCTCGGCCGCCACGCGCTCGGCGTCGACATCGGCGTCCCAATCGAGGTCGGTTGACCCGTTCCACTGGGCTGTTTTGGCCTTCTCGTAGAGCTTGTCCAGCTTCGCGCGTTTGCCCTTCTCGTAGTCCCAGGTGAAGATCGCCGCGGCGTTGTCCTGGACGCGTCTTATCTCGGTGGTGGGATCGATGTTCGCGACCGCCAGCATCTCCTCGAACTCTTCCATCCTCTGGGATTCGGAGATCGGCTGTGCTGGGTTCTCTACCGCCATTGGTGCCTCCTGCTGCGCGGAAGCAACCAGCGTAGATCAGGTTCATGCACGGGAGCCCGGAAGCCGTGCCAAGGCCGTGTGCTCAACGTCCCGCGGCGAGCATGGCGTGGAGAGACTCGATCCCGTCAGCATCGGCGGCACTCTTGTCCGGGCGGTACCTACGCACTCTCGCGAAACGTAAGGCCACACCTCCCGGGTACCGAGTCGATGCCTGGACTCCATCGACAGCGACCTCGACGACCAGCTCGGGACGCACAAAGACCGTGATCCCGGACTCGTGAGTCTGTAGCTGTTGCAACTCTGCGGTCTGCCACTCGAGCAGAGCATCTGTGAGGCCTTTGAACGTCTTGCCGACCATGACGAACTGGCCGTCGGTACCGCGGGCCCCGAGATGCAGGTTCGACAGCCAACCGGTACGTCGGCCGTGCCCCCACTCCGCTGCCAACACCACGAGGTCGAATGTGTGGACTGGTTTGACCTTCCTCCAAGCCTTCCCGCGGCGCCCGGCCTCGTAGGTAGAGGCACTGTCTTTGACCATCACGCCTTCGTGGCCCGACTCCAGCGCTGCGACCAGCACCGAGCTGGCGATGGCCGGATCGTCGGTGACAGTTCCCGGCATCGACAGATCCCCACAAACCTCCAGCAGCTGCGTTCTTCGTTCTGCGAGCGGCTCATCGACCAGATCGCGCCCGTCGCGGTGCAGGATGTCGAAGAACAGCGACCTGAGCTCCGGCGCTCCAGTTTCTGTGCCGAAGGAGCTCATTGTCTCCTGAAACGCCCGTGGCATCTCGTCCTCAGCGAAACCCAGGATCTCGCCATCGAGCACGACTTGGTTCACCTCGAAAGAACGGACGGTCTCGACAACGAATGGCAGGCGTGCGGTGATCTCGTTGAGATTCCTGGTCCAGATTCTCACTTCCCGGCCGTGTCGATGAATCTGAACGCGGGCACCATCAAGCTTCCACTCGACAGAGGCACTGTCGAACGCGGCAAGTGCCTCTGATACGTCAGGGGCTGTCGAAGCAAGCATTGGTCTGAGTGGGCGGCCGACCTCTAGGCCGATGCTGTCGATACCGGCCTGGCCGGCTGTCGCAGCAGTTGCGGCCACGAACAGCAGGTCGCCCGACAACATGAGCGCTCGACGAAGGGTCGAAATCGGGATCTGGCGCCCCTTGGCCAACCCCTCGAGGACGAGGCTCTCGTTTGCCCCCTGGCGTAGTTCACCCAGGAGCACCCGCTTGAGGAACTCGCCCTCGTCGTCGGTGGCTCGACGAAAGAGCGCTTCCAGCGACTCATGGCGGCGACCGGTGGAACCTGGCCCTTCGGTAGCTGCCAGGGTTTCGAAGGCCTGATCGACGTCTTGCAGGGTGAGCGTCGTTTCACCCGCCGGCGTGACGTCGAGTTCGCGCAGCGTCGCCCATCCGACTCCGATCTTTCCCTGTCGGGGCATGCCAGCCAGGAGCGAAACGGCCAACGGGGTGTCGTCGGGGGGACACGAATGCATGAGGTCGGCGACAGCGCCGACCTTCTCCTTGCGTGACTGAGTGGAGGAGACCGTGGACGATGTCTCGACCACCTTCGCGAGCCCGAAGGCTGTCACCTGCGCATCTTGGCCCACCAGCTAGGCGTTTCCTCGCTGTGCTTGTCGACGTACTCGTTCCACAACTCGCCCTTGTCGGGTTGGTGTGCGCCCGATGTGGCTGTTCGAGGTAGCTCCGATGCCCCGTCTACCGGGTCGATAAATTCGAGCTTGAAGCCCGCGAAGCAGTCGCCGAATCCAGCATTGTGGTGGTAGTCGGCGACCTGGTGTGTCATGAAGCCGTCGAAGTCGTCGAAGGACAACAAGACGTAGTACGAACCGGGTGCGCTTCCCCTCCAGTACTCGTAGCTCCGGCAAGCCGGCTCGTTCTCATGCGTTGCGGCGAATACCGTCCGGGCGATTTCTTCCCAGTGGTCTTCCATTCCTTCGATTACCTGTACGTGTGCCAAGAGAGTTGCCATCGCGCAAGTATCGTCGGTGCGAGACCCGACGTCATGCTGCTTGTGGGTAGTGAGCCCGATCTCCGGGCCGGCAAGCGGTCAGGAGGCCAGATGCAGCTCGGAATGATCGGTGCCGGACGTATGGGAGCCAACATGGCCAGGCGCCTGGCTCGAGATGGCCACAGTGTGGTGATGTTCGATGTCGTGGGCGAGGCACTCCAGCCGCTGGAGGCCGAGGGGTTCGAGACTCATCACGACCTCGGCGACTTTGTCTCAGCTCTGCACGCACCACGCGCGATCTGGATGATGATTCCGGCAGCTCATGTTGGCCAGACGATCGACGATCTGCGCCCGCTGGTGGCCCCCGGCGACGTCCTCATCGATGGTGGCAACTCGTGGTATCGAGACGCCATTGACAGGGCGGGCGGCCTCGCTGCTGACGGCGTCCTCTACGTCGACTGCGGGACATCCGGAGGGGTCCTTGGGCTCGATCGAGGTTATTGCCTCATGATCGGTGGCGACTTCGACCCGGTGGAGCGGCTGGAGCCGATCTTTCGATCGCTGGCCCCAGGCGTCGAATCTCAGCCCCGCACCCCTGGCCGATCTGGGCCCGTCACAGCAGCCGAGGAGGGGTACCTCCACTGTGGCCCGTCCGGCGCCGGTCACTTCGCGAAGATGGTCCACAACGGCATCGAGTACGCCGTCATGGCCGCATACGCCGAGGGGTTGAACGTGTTGCGCCACGCCGGCGTTGGTGACCAGGCCCGAGCCGACGATGCCGAAACGACACCTCTGCGCGACCCGGTCGCCTATCAGTACGACTTCGCGGTGGACGATGTGGCCGAGGTGTGGCGGCGCGGCAGCGTCATTGGTAGCTGGCTGCTGGACCTCACTGCCGCGGCGTTGAGACGTGACCCGGCGCTCGAGGCGTACTCGGGCTCCGTGTCCGATTCGGGCGAGGGCCGGTGGACGCTGCAGGCGGCGATCGATATCGGGGTGCCCACGCCGGCCCTCTCGGCCGCGTTGTTCTCCCGCTTCGAGTCTCGCGGCCAGGGTCGCTTTGCGGCCAAGGTTTTGAGCGCCATGCGTGAGGAGTTCGGCGGTCATGTCGAGCGACCCGCGGAGGTGGACGGAGAATGACGGCGATGCCTCCAGTCGTGTTGTTCGGAGTCACCGGCGACCTGGCGCGCAAGAAGCTCCTACCGGCTCTTTACCGCCTGTGGCGTGACGAAGGGTTCCGGTCGATGATGGTTGGCGTCGGCCGTCGCGACTGGTCTGACGACCAGCTTCGAGATCGGGCTCGCATGGCGGTCTCCGAGGCGGGGGAACCAGCCGAACCAGCCACGATGGAGGCTTTCTGCGGCTCCCTCCGCTATCTGCGGGGGGACTACTCGGACAAGCTCACCTTCGATGCCTTGGCGGAAACGGTCGGGCCAGGGGCGAATCCCCTCGCGTTCCTGGCGATCCCACCAGAGGCATTCGGCCCCGTGGTCGAGGGGTTGGCTCGTGTCGGCTTGAACCAAGCCGGCAAGGTCGTGGTCGAGAAGCCCTTCGGGCGCGATCTCGCCAGCGCACTCGAACTGAACCGGATCCTCTTGGAGCATTACCCCGAACAAGCGATCTTCCGTATCGACCACTTCCTCGGAAAGGAACCGGTGCAGAACATTCTGATCACCCGGTTCTCGAATGGGATCTTCGAGCCGCTCTGGAACCGACATCACGTTCAAAGTGTGCAGGTCACGATGGCCGAGTCGTTTGGGGTCGACACCAGAGGCGCGTTCTTCGACCAAGTCGGCACGTTGCGCGACGTGGTGCAGAACCACCTCTTGCAGCTGGTGGCGTTGTTGGCGATGGAACCACCCAACTCCGAGGGCGCACCCGCACTGCGCGACGAGGTGAACAAGGTCATGGGAGCGATGGTGTCTGTGGACCCGGCCAACGTGGTCCGAGGGCAGTACCTCGGCTACCGAGATCACGACGGCGTCTCCGCCGATTCGCGTACTGACACTTTCGTGGCGCTGCGTTTGGAGATCGACAACTGGCGTTGGGCCGGGGTTCCGTTCTACATCCGAGCCGGCAAGTCGATGAGTCGCACCCTGACCGAGGCTGTCGTCGAGTTTCGGGCACCGCCCCGCCCTTTGTTCGCGGATCCCGACTGCCATCCGCACCCCAACCACCTGAGGTTCAGGGTCAAGCCCGACGACTGCACTTCGCTTCACCTGCAGGCGAAACTTCCCGGGGATCGCCTGGTTGGGAGGGGCGTGGAACTAGACGTTTCGGTTTCCGACGCTCTCGGCGACGGGCCAGAGGCGTACGAGCGGCTGCTGAGCGATGCCATGGCGGGCGACCAGCGGTTATTTGCTCGTCAGGACGCGGTGGAGGAGGCGTGGCGCGTGTTCGAGAACGTTCTCGAAGCGAGCTCTTCGCCGCTGGAGTACGCGCCAGGTGGCTCCGGGCCGGCCGAGTCCGATGAGGTCCTGTTGGCGACCGACAGCTGGCACGACTGACGGCGAAGTGGTTGGGAGCGGGTTAGCTCCGGTGCCTAGTTAGTAGTCGGCCACCGATTCCGATCCGCCAGCTACGACCCCGTGAATGATCTCCTGAAGCTCGGCGACGGCTTGGTCCAGATCGTCTATGGAACGTGCCTCAGCGCGGTCCGTTCCAAGAAAGAGCAGCCGCGCATCGGCGACGACAAGACCTGTCGCCGAGGCCAGCGCAAGGGCATAGGTGGCTAGCTGGGGGCGATATCGCGCGGTCTTGCGGTCTAGTGCCTCGGCGTCGTCCCAGGCATCGGTCTTGTAGTCCACTACGACTAGGCCTGCGCTCGTCTCATAGACCAGATCGATATACCCCTCGATTAGCCGGCCTCGAGCAGGCGCGGCGACGAAAAGCTCCCGCCAGTACCGGCCGTTGGTCGCTTGACGAACGGTCTCGCTTGATAGCGCGCTTCGGCAGAGTTCGATAATGGTCGATTCACTGCCCAGAACACCTTCGGCGGCGGCCTGGGAGGCGGCGGCGCCGTCGATTCCTGCGCCGGTCTTCAGGTCGATGTTCTGGAGTACGCCGTGGACGGCGCGGCCGATCGCCGTGCCGTATCGCCCCTTCTGCCAAGGCGGAAGGTCGAGATTCCGGGCGGCTTTGTGGAGGCCGGGGTCGGCCTCGGATTCGGCAACAAATGTCGCGAGGGTGGTGGCTGCGATAGTGCGACTGCGGCTCGCCGCGGAGTGCGCCTCGTCCAGCCGTTGCGCCCACACAGCCACCTCGGCCAGCGCAGCTGGTTCGGTGCCTCGGTCGACCGCGTCTGTCGCCAGCTGAAGTGGAACCTGTGCGTCCGGATTCTGGGCGGGGCCGGCTTCATCGAGACAGGTCGCCACGATGGTGGCCAGGGTGGTCGCCGATTGCTCGTCGCACCGATGCGTTGATACGACCAGATGGTCACTCGCTCGGGTGCAGGCCACGTACAGCAGGCGGATCCTCTCGTGAGAATCAAGCTGTTCATCAATCGGGACGAACCTGTCGTACTCGGGTGTCGACTTGTCCTTCCCGAATGAGTAGCCGATTCCGCCTTCGGGCGGCCACACAACATGAACCGATCCATGGCGCGCGCGTAGAGCGGTCGTCATGCCGGACACGATCGTTATGGGAAACTCCAGGCCCTTCGACGCGTGAATCGTCATGATCCGCACCGCATCGGTGTCGGTTTCGGGCAGGACTGTCTCGGCAACCCGCGCGGAGTCTGAGCCTTGGAGCTTGACCCAGTTCAGGTACTGACGGAGGTCGCCGCCGGTGCTGTCGGTCCATGCGCGCGCCTGGTCGACCACGAATCTCAGCCGCCTCCAGACCTCTCGGTGGCGGCTCTGGCACACGCCCAGCTCCATGAGTTTCAAGTCGCGGATGATCCGATCGAGGACCTGGGCCGGCGACATCCATGAACGCTGGCGGTGCAGTTCGCCCATCCAGGCGAGCCCGGCCGCGACTGGACCAGCCGAAGCACTCAGGTCGCCTTGGTGGTTCCAGCGACCGCCGCGAATTCGGTAGGTGTAGAGATCGTCGTCGCCACACGTCAGCCCGGGGGTCCTGAGAGCGTTGACCACGGCCAGCTCGTCACCCGGGTCATCGATGGCTCTTGCCACCATGAAGAGGTCTCTGACCTCGGGTGTGGCGTAGACCAAGCTTGCTGTTTCGGCGCGATAAGGGATGTCGGCGTTTTCGAGTGCCTGTTCGAGTGCTGGTAGCGACGTCCGAGCAGGCAATAGGACCGTGATGTCGCCGAGCCGTGCAGCCCTCGAAGAAGCGTGTTCACCGTCTCCATCGCGCACCGTCCAACCCGAGTGGATGACTTCGACGATGGTGTTGGCGACGTTGACCGCTTCGAGGGTTCGCAACTCGGCAGCGCTCAACGATCCGGCATGCGGTGCTTCGCCCATCAACCGCACCCCAGGGCCGCCCTCGGGTGCTCCGTGGGTAGCCACCAAAGGTGTGTAGGAAGGCTGGCTCGATCCGTCGTACTCGATGAGCCGACCAAAGACATCGTTGACCCATTCGACTATGGGGCCAACCGACCGGAAGTTGCTGGTGAGATTCACCTGCCCCGAATCAGCGCCGAAGTGCCTCTGAGCAGTCAGGTAGGTGTTCATGTCCGCTCTTCGGAACCGGTAGATCGACTGCTTGGGGTCGCCGACGAAGAAGAGCGCTCCCGGAGTGGGTTGCGCCGCGTCCCAGTTGGTGTCGGTCTGAGTGTCGGGAGGCGTCGCTATGAGCGTGGCCAGCTCAACTTGGATCGGATCGGTGTCCTGGAACTCGTCGATGAGTAGTCGTTGGTATCGCTCTCGGCTGGTATCGCGAGCCCCGGGGCCGACTTCGGCGTCGGCGAGCAACTCGCGCGCCATGACCAAGAGGTCGTGAAACCTGAGGCGAC